>CAUTOC010000020.1:0-37470 GCA_963539695.1 uncultured Catonella sp.
AAAGCTCCTATTTATCAAGCTTTTTTCTCTGTATCCCTATTATATCCCAAGCCTAAGGGGGATTGCAATATCATAGTAATTATTCTCCTGGATATATTTTTGCAGCTTATCCTGAATTTGCTTCATCAGGCTATTTGTGTATTCATCACTCTTTTTGAATTCTTCATATTTTTCTACAATGTCTTTATTCTCATCCCACCATTTTTCAAAATTTTCTACTGCTTTGATTCTAGCATCAGAGACACCTTTTAAATCAGCAAGTTTGATGTCAGAAGTATTCTTTTCAATATATTTCTGTTCTTCTTCAGATAGTTCAAACTGTGGTAAGTTATCCAGGTATTTTACATACTCAGTATAAGCAGATTTGCTGTCCTCACTCAAGGGTTCATTTAAAAATGGCTGATACGCACTAAATATCATCATTCCAAAATAGCCGGGAAAGGCTCTTTCAAGTTTCTCATAAATGATTTCTTCATTTTCAAGAATAGCTAATTTTTCTTGAATAATATTGTCCTCTTCTCCCTTAACTATTAGCTCCAGAATATCCTTTCTCTTTTCTTGAATTTCTAACTCACGCTGCTTCTTTCGAAGTGTAGCTGATAAGGTATTCAAATCAGAATTCAATACATTTTCAATTTCAGCTATATTTAAGCCCACTTTTCTGTACAGAGATATCTTGGTTAAGATTTGCAGGTCTTTCTCTCTATAATCTCTATAACCATTCTCCGACTTCTTCGGGTTAATCAACCCTCTTTCTTCGTAATATTCGATTGCTTTTCTTGTCAAACCGGTTCTGCTCTGGACTTCATTTCTTAACATAGCCATCACCTCCTGCCTACAATTTAGTATAGTCCCCAAGGGGCAGGTCAAGGGGTTTTAAATATCCATATATACTTAATATTATTTCAAATAATCCTCCCAATCCCTCCAACTCACATAAGATGTTCCGCCAATATTCATACTTATATCAGATAAATAAAATACTACATTTTTTGCTGTTTCATCATCCAGTAACTCCAGATATTTTTTGGTGTTGGCAGACAGTTTTGGTTCCGGAGAAATTGAACTTTTTATCTCAATCGCAAAGGTGTTGTCCCAATCTGCAATCGTATCCACCTCAAAACCTCTGTTGTCTCTAAAAAATGTCAGATTTGGTTTTTTCGCCTGATTCAAGCGGTGTTTAAGCATTTCTGCAACAGCAAATGTCTCTACCGCTGCTCCCTTGTACCTGCTAAGAAGCAAATCCTCTTTTGAAGCCAGCCTCAGAAGATGGCACATAAGCCCCGAATCAACAAAGTATAATTTAGGTGTTTTCACAATACTTTTCCCAAGATTGTTGGTGCTTGGTTCAAGAAAATGAATAATAAAAGATGCTTCCAAAATAGAAAGCCAGCTTTTTACTGTTGGTGCAGAAATTCCAACATCTCTTGCAATACCATCCATAGACAACATCTGCCCGCTATGTATTGCACAGATTTGAACAAACTTTCTAAACAAAGCCACATTACCGGTGTTAATCTGATCTCTTACATCCAAATCCAAGTAGGTATCTATATAATTTTCATACCAATCTTCTCTGATAAAGTTTCTATTTTCATCATAAAGTGGCGGATATTGCCCCGAAAAAATAACCTCATATGGATTATCCGGTAGAATACCGGCAGTCTTTAGCTCATTAATCGAAAATGGAAGTAACTTCAAAAATGCTGCTCTTCCCGCTAAACTGTCAGTTATGTTTTCTTTTAACCTAAACTGACTTGAACCTGTCAGTATAAACTTTCCGGGAGTACTTTTTCCCTTATCTACCTGCAATTTTATTGCATCAAAAATCTCAGGTACTTTTTGTGCCTCATCAATAACGGCTCCCTCCGGAAATGCCATAATAAAGTCATTTGGATTTGATTCAGCCATCTTACGCATAGTAATATCATCAAAAGTGACATATTTCTTATTTGAAAAAACAGTTTTTGCCAGAGTTGACTTTCCGCTTTGCCTTGGCCCTGTTATCCCAACAACCGGAAACTGTGATGCCAGTCTGATCAGGGATTTTTCGGCTTTTCTACTAATCATTTTTTCTCCCTTGCTGAAACTAAACAATTATTCTTGTAATAATCTAAAGTTTAGCATGTGTAAAATCCAAAGTCAATATATGTAAAAATCTAAAGTTTAAATACGTAAAAATCCAAAGTTTATCCCGCTAAGTATGTCAACCCTCAGTTGCAAAACTTTTCAAATACGTAAAGCTCTCCCTCCGAAATCATATTAAACCCATTCTTTTTTGCAATATGCTTTGTTATCTCCTGCGTGCCGGCACACTCAATAATCAGACTGTTTATATTATTTTCGTTAGCAAAATCTATAAGAGCCTTTGTAACTTCCTCCGCTATACCTAAGTTCCAATAAGCTTTATTTATTATCCAGCCTATTTCATAACGCTTATCATCATACTTATGAAAAATTATCTGTCCAATCACCCTGTTTGTCTTCTTTTCTTCCAATGCCCATACCAGAGGCTCTTCGCATAAGCCTGCTTCTTTTATAAATTCATTTGTCTTTTCATAGGTAAATACGGGCTCTATAAACCGCATTGTCTCTTCATCCGAAAGTACGGCAAACAGTGCCTCTGCATCAGACTCTTTCATTTTTCTTATAATAAATCTTTTAGTTTCTATCCGCATATATTTCAAACTTTCTTACATTATTTGCAGTGACAATACATCTTAAAAATCCTTTACCTTGTCAAATATTTCAATCATCCTGTTCTTATCAACCCCTAATTCATCCGGAATCAGGTCTAAAATTTCAGAAAGGGCAGTGTAAATATCCTCTCTCTCAACTGTCTCAATAAAATATTTACCTTTATCCATCTTATTAAAACCCTCAGTATATGTTCTCACCAAAGCTTCTACATTTTTTGCAATTTCAGCCGATGAACTTTCTATAAGCTTTACTATCTAAGCTCTGGTCTTTCTATATAAGGCAGCCGCTTTCTTTGCATTAGCTACGGAAATGTTCTCCTGCTTTTGCCTGCATAATCAGTAGTCTCCTTTAATATCCTTAATTAAAACCTATTATATATATTCTCTGCAGAACAAAGCACATCTCTAAGTTCTATCTTTCTGCAGTCATCAAGAATAGCTATACCGCTAATTTTACCAAACACCTGATGCTGATCTGAACAAATAAGTTTTAAGTCTATATTTGCACTCCTATCTATAATAGGAACAAAGTCCATTTCAAATCTACCGTCTGAAGATGTGTACTTCCATTTTTCCATAAAATTAATATTATCTCTGCCTTCTAAACCTACCGATTTAACTTTTCTTCCTCTGCCTTTTATTGGATTATGTCCTTTATCACCGGGTATTACAAACATTACATCATCCAGTTTATGACCTACTCCATCCCAAAACAGGATATTCTCACTTGCAGCTGTCGTATTTCCAAAACCATAGCCTATGTTAAATCCGAAGCTATGTCCGTCTATATCACAGCTACAAGTTCCCCAATACCATGTATTCTCGTATGTCCATACACCCCGTCCCCAATCTAAAGTACCAAAATCTGTTTTAGGGTTAAATCTATAAATTTTATCATCAAACTGTACCTCACCTTCAGCCCTCATACAGTTTATTTTCTGATTATAATAAAAAGCAGGTTTTTTATTCCAAGGCGTAGCTATAACCAATGTATCCATTTCAGGCTCATCAAGAACTATGTCACATTTAAAAGGCTTTCCATTATAAAAATTTTTAAAATTACATATTATATGCCGTTTTCTTCCTTTGCCTGAAGGGTTGGAAATGATTTTAATCCCATTCTTTAATCCTTGCCGCCGGTGCTTTTATATCCCTCCTTCTGTACCTTTGAAACTGCTTTCTTGACCAACCCGGCTCGGCAATATTTCCTTTCTTGTCTAAAAGATTTTGGAATCCGGTAATTTCATGATTTCTCATATAATTTCACCCCCTGAAATCAATAATAAATTTTCTCTTTATTCCTTCTTCTTTCCAATAAACTTCTTTACCACTACAATCAAAAGAATTATTACAACTACTCCAAATATTATATAACCTATAACATGTAGGATACCTAAAACAAGAAATCCTACAAAAAACCATATTGTACCATCATCTTTCTTTTTTGGCTTCTCACTCTCACTTAATGAAAATTTAAGCTCACCCTCCGGCAATCCATCTGACTTAAAGTTATAACCTGAACTTGTTTTATCAAAGCCTTCCTGATTATTTTCAAGCATATTAAATTGTGTATTAATGTCTATATTTAATTTTCCAAACTTCGCCCAGGTACTTGCAGGAGAAAGCAAATAGGTATAATCATATCTGCCCGGCTCATAACTTAAATCTATTGCAGGATACATCGGTGCTTCTACAGTATTAACTATCTTTTCGCCCGGATTTAGGGTAATCTCATATTCATACCATCTAAGCAGAAATCTTAACCTCTCACTTGAATTATAAATATCCGGAAGAATGGCTGAAGAATTTTCCATACCATTCCTGTTAAATAAATACACCATTACATTATACCAATCAGATTCCATTATATTACTTTTTTCGTTATATTCTGCTAAAGTAAACTCCTTAAAGGATAACTCTTCTGTATTTTTTAGAGTCAGCCTCCCATCTATCTCTTCTCCGCTCTTATTACCTCCATCTTTATATAAGTTCCATTTTAAATCATCCGTAACCGGCTCTCCTATAACATATAATACAACCTCTTCTCCATTTTTTGCTCTTAGGCTTAACTGAGAACTTTCATCTTCTTTTCTATCATAGCCTGAGCCATCTTGCAGCCAGAACTTTCTTTTTCCATCAAAGGCAGGTATCTCAACGGCTTCTGAAGCATATGGATATTTTCCCTCATCTATTCCACTTACTTCAAAAGTATATTTTGTTACAGTTAAATTCGGTGAATAGAAATCATCTTTTACAAATCCAACGTGGAGCAGACTCATATCATTTTCAAGATTAAATTTACTGCCTTCTGTAGAAAATGTATGCCTTAGAACTGATTTAATTTCTTTGTCATTTACCTTAACACCATATTTATATATATCATTTGCAAACGAAGATGTATTGTTTTCATGAGAATATTTATAAGATCCATAATCAGGGTAATTTCCAAAAGGAAAGACTAACTTTGCTGTTACCTTGTAGTCTTTAGGATTATAAAATGTGTATTTTGCTGTTACCTTACCTGAATAAGCTAAAAATTTTTCTTCATTATCATAATATGAATCCGGAAACTCTGAAATATCAAAAGTCAACTCTTCCTCTTCCACTTCCAGCGGGCATTCCTTATCCTTAACTATTGTGCCTGTCATATCTACCCCATACCAAGTCCTCTTGGCTGAATTAGAGAAAGCATTAGTCCTTAAAATATCCCCAAACAATATAATGGCTAATAATACAAAAATAATTTTTTTATTTTCTAAATTTTGATTATCGGCTTTCATATTTTTATACCTCAAACGATTTATATTATGTTCCAGAACCAGTGGATTTCCTCTTCCTAATGCCTAAAGCAAGTCCATTCAAGCTAATTGATAAAGAGGGCAATAAAGCTGCTAACAACTGCATTTCTAGCTTTGTATCTGCAAGAGCTGACCAGTCATCTAAGCTTATTAATACACTTCTATATATGATAATAAAAGACAATGAAAATACAGCCATAACAAAACTGCTATACACTAAATATATGGTGGCTTCTTCTTTTTTTCCAACCTTTATTATTGCTATAATTGATAATATAAAAGAAATTATACCAAAAGCAAAACTTAAATACTTTAGCCAAATATGCAACATAATCTCACGCCTCCTTTTTAAAATAAAATCTTAAAGTAACTTTACTATTTTACAGATTAATAATGCTTATATGTCTTTATTGTATCATAAATACTAGGAGGTAACGCCATGGCAAAAACTGCAAATATCAACATTCGTATTGAACCTGAAACGAAAGCAACTGCCGAAAAACTTTTTTCAAGTTTTGGAATCACTATAACCGATGCTATAAATATTTTCCTTCGTAAATCCATCATGGAAGGAGGGCTCCCTTTTGATGTAAAACAGCCTTCTTTTAACTCTGAAACCAGTACCGCCATAAAAGAAGCAAAAATGATTATGTCAGGAAAGCTTCCTGCTAAACACTATAATTCATCCAAAGAATTATTTGATGAGCTTGACAGGGAGGACGATTAAATATGCTAAAACTTGTTACTACTCCAACTCTCTAGTTATATTTTTAAGCCACTTAAAACTCCTATAATGCTTATAAACAACCGGAATTTTCCAAAATTCATCTAGACATAAAATAAAATATACAACCATAGGTGGCAGCTTTAGTACAAAAGCACTTAAAAAGCCAAGCGGTACTGCAACCACCCACATTGTTATAGTATCACAGATAAGACCAAATTTAGAATCTCCTCCTGCTCTGAAAATCCCCGCTATCAGCAAAGTATTCATAGCCTGCCCTATTACATAATAAGAACTGATAATTAACATAATATCCAGATAATCATAAGCCTGTTGGCTAAGTGTAAAACTCATAAATACTATAGGACGGATTGCAAGAATTATTAAGCCTGTAAGCACTCCAAGCCCAAGGGTAGCGTGACAGGAACGGGTAGCGTATTCTTTTGCCTCTTTCATTTTTCCTTCACCTATCTTAATCCCGAGAAGTACCGAAGCACCGCCTGCCATAGCAAAGCAGGCAATCGAACATAAACTTCGTACTGTAACTGTAACAGAGCTTGCTGCGACTACATCTTCATTCATGTGCCCCATAATAATTGAATAGGTAGAAAATGCCAGTGTCCAAAGGAAGTCATTTGCTAAAGCGGGAGTTGCATATTTTACAAAATCCTTAAACAACAGTTTGTGTTGCCCAAACATAAGCTTAAAATCTATCTTAAATATCTTTGACTTTGCCGCATCAGCCGCACATAGAGATACTTCCACCACTCTTGAAATAAGAGTAGCAACAGCAACTCCTGCAACTCCAAGCTTAGGCATGCCAAACAAACCGAAAATAAAAACTGCATTAAGTACCACATTTAAACCAAGTGCAACCGAACTGATAAGTGTACTTAACTTCACTCTCTCCATGCTTCGTATTGCACAGAGATAAACCTGTGAAAAACTTAACAATATATAAGATATTCCTATTATCCTTAAATAAGATGCACCTATTTGTCTAAGCACCTCATCATCTGTATATATTGTCATAAGCTGACCGGGAAATATAATTGCACAGGTTGAAAGCACGGCAGTAACAACTACCGAAATCTTAATAGCAATTCCCATAACCGCCTGAATAGAATCTGTATCCCTCTTGCCCCAATACTGGCTCGCAAGTATTGTAATTCCCGAAGTAACTCCAAAGAAAAAACCCCAAAGCAAAAACTGAAACTGATTGGCAAGGGAAACTGCCGCCAGCTCGGACTGTCCCACATAGCCAAGCATAAGCACATCTGCTGAATTTACGGCACTGCTGATAAAATTCTGAATAGTAATCGGAATAACCAATGCAAAAAGTGCCTTATAAAATTTTTTCTGCTCTCTCGACATTTTAAATCCTATTTCCATAAAACCTCATTTTCCAAATTCAAATTAATAATTTCCATAAAAGATGCTGTTTAATTTGTTAAATTTTTAACTTATATAAATCCCTTCTCTTTAAGATAATAATATACTCCGTCCTCATCAACACTTCTGCAAACTTCATCAGCTACCGCCTTTACATTATCCGCAGCATTTCCCATAGCTACACCGGTACCTACTGCCTGTAACATACAAATATCATTTCCGCCATCACCGAAAGCAATAGCTTCATCCTCAGTAAAATTAAAATGCTCAAGCACCTTTTTTATCGCATTACCCTTACCGCTGTCCTTTGGTATAATGTCAACTGCACAGTCCCACCATGCCGCTATTTTTGCACTTTTAGTACCTTCAATAACAGTGTCCCATTCACTCTTGTCACAGCCTAACATAAACTGATATACCTCTTCCCTAAGTGCATTGTCAAACTCTTCTGAAGGTGTCGCATCAAGACTTGCAACCTCAAAATATTCTTTAAGTGCATCATCACAACCATTTGTCACTATCTGATTTTTTGTAGCAACAGCTAGCGGTCTGCCGATTTTAGCCGCATTTTCTATAATTTTAAAAACTTCTTTATCGGGTATTGTCTTATTGATAATAAATTCACCATCTAAAATACACACTGAACCGTTAAATGCCACCGTCAAGTCAAAATCAACTCCTTCAAACTTAGGAATAGTAATAAGAGAACGCCCTGTAGCAATACAAATTTTTACTCCGGTTTGTTGAAGTTTATTAAGAGCTTCTCTTGTTTTTACCGATATATCGGGCTTACCAAAACCCAAAATCGTTCCATCTATATCAAAAAATGCTATTTTAATCTTCTTCATTATCTACCTGCCTTTATTAAAAAATAAAAATGACTGTACTCATTCTATATTAATATAGAGAAAAAGTACAGTCTGTAAAACATCCTATAAATATTAATCAAAACATTTTTAAGTTCTAACCTTCTTCCGACTTTCTAGCCATATACTGCATATAATCAAGTCTCTTACCTTCATTGAACTCTTCTTTAGTAAGCAGCATATAATGTTCTTTCTTAAATTCTCCAAGTGCTTCTACTTTGACCTCTTCTGCAAAATGACTGTAATTAAAACCCAGTTTTTCAGCTACCCTTTTTGATTTTTTATTTCCGTCAAAGTATGCTATCCATATTCTGTTTAACTCCAAATCAAAAAATCCAAATTCTACAAGAGGTCTGGCCGCCTCGGCTGCAAGCCCCCTGCCCCAATAAGGCTTTGCCAGCCAATACCATATCTCTGCCTGCTTTTTATCACTACCTAACCCACGGTTTGTTTTATCACCTGCATGTATCCCTATACTTCCTATAACCTCGTTTGTATTCTTATAAACAACGGCATATACTCCCGGTTTCATAAATACATTTTCAATAGCTTCAAGGCTTTCTTCAATCGTTTTATACGGTTTCCAACCTGCTGAAAGACCTATATCGGGTTCCGTTGCATATTTGTGTAAATCTTCTACATCATCTACATCCCACGGGCGAAGAATTAAGTTTTCCGTTATAAAACATGGAACAGAATCATAAACAGCCTCCAAAAGTTTTCCATTTATGTATATGAATTTCATGGAAAAGAACCTTTTGCCGCCGCTATTAATAACAGAAAGGAAAAGTTCATCTCCCCTCCAGTGTGGAAGAGAAAACAGCTTCTCCTTTTCTACCCAAACTAATTCTCCCTCATCACAAGACTTTAATTCTCCCTCAAAACTTGTGACCTTGAATAAGTGCATATACTCCGTTTCATTTTTCTCTTTATCTGCAAGATTTTCTGAAACAAAGGTCACTATACCGCAGTAGAAATAGCCGGTTGCAGACAAGCCCGTTTCCTCATATACCTCTCTTTCCATACACTCTTCCGGACTTTCACCAAATTCAAACTTGCCTCCTACACCTATCCATTTACCTTCATTTATATCGTTAGCTTTTTTGTTGCGATGCAACATAAGATATTTCCCGTCTTTTTCTATATAAACAAGGGTGGTATTGTATATTTTCATATATAATCCCTCTTTCTTTAATAAATTATACCTATTCTATTCTAATAACACACTCTAATTGTATAATATTTTTACAAAATAGTCTACAATAAATATAAAATTTTATTTAACCAAATAAATTGAATATATTTTATAGAAAATTTATTAATTAATTTAAGGGCTGTCACACTAACGAAAACAGCTGCAAAACATAGTTGTTTATTTATCAAACTGCTATATTTTGTGTATTTCATTTTTAGTGCGACAGCCCCACATCATTTACTTCAATTTGTTTTATATAATAAATTTAGCTATTTCTTCCTGCAAGCCTGTTGCTATTTCTGCCAAGTTTTCACTTGCCTTTGATATATCGCCTATAGACTGAACCTGAGTGGACACGGTAGCTGATGTTTCTTCTGTAGTTGCTGCGTTTTCTTCAGCTATAGCTGACAAGTTTTCTACAACCGATGTCATATCTTCATTATTTTTAACTATTTTTTTGGTACTTGTTTCTATTTCTGTAACTATATTTTTACTTTCTTCCAATGCTTCTGATATTTGGCTGAACTTTTCTCCTGTTTCCTCAAGCCTTTCTTCCTGTTCCGCCATAATTTCTTTAGCGGTATTCATTGTAGCTACCGCCTTTTCAGTCTTTTCTTTTAGTCCCTGTATGATTGCCTTTATCTCCCCTGTAAATCCTGCCGACTGTTCCGCAAGCTTTCTAATTTCTTCTGCAACTACCGCAAACCCTTTGCCCGCCTCACCTGCTCTTGCAGCCTCAATAGCAGCATTTAATGCTAAGAGGTTTGTTTGGTCTGATATTGACTGTATCATATCGCTGGCAGTCCGTATCTGATCTGCACTGTCATTAGTCTGTAATATTATTTCAGCAATCTCTTTTGATGAATTGGTGGATTTGTTGGTAGCATTAACCAATTCATTTAAACTTTTACTTCCTTCTTCCTTCTTTTCATTTATAAACTCTGTTAATTTATGCAGTTCTTTCGATATTTCCGACATATTTCTTAATAATTCATTGGATTTTTCAATATTCTCAGCCGCATTCTGAGTATCCTGAGCCTGCCCTGTAGCTCCCTCGGCTATGTTTAATACAGCCTGTGAAACTTCATTTGCAGATTCTGCACTTGATTGTGCTGTCGCTGTAAGCTCTTCAGCGGTTGCCGCTGTATTTTGTGCATGTTCGGATATACCGGTAATTATGGTAGTAATATTTTCTTTTAATTGAATAGTCGCATTATAAATATCTCCAATTTCATCTTTTCTATAAGAATAATCTTTTATAGGTTTTTGAGTCATATCATAATTTGACATATACTGCAAGTCAATTTTTAAATTGTTAAACACTTGTGCCAAGAGTTTTGCAAAGCTGAAATATATAATCAGTACACTGATTAAAGTTAAAACAATTATAATTAAAATAAAGCTTAATTGTAACTTATTCAGGTTACCGTACATTTCATCCTCATTTATCGCTACAAGAGCAATATAACCTCTATCAGGTATGTTATGTATTGCACCAAGCCTTTTACCGCCAAACCAGTCATAAGTTCCAATTCCGTCTGTATCCATATCAATATGATGTTTAAAAAACTCTGCCACTGATTTATACGATGAATCACTGCTTGCCTTATCTATAAGGTTAAGTCCGCTCTCAACTATACTGTGGTCTGTATGTCCTACTATATTAGTATCTTTATCATATACAGCTATATTTCCTGATTCTCCCCATTCAAAATCTTTACATATAGTAGAAATAAAATCTGCACTTTTTATTCCGGCAAAAACTCCTAAAAAATCTCCATTATACACATCATAATATGGCGTAGCTATAATCATTATTTGCTTGCCATCCAGTCCGTCTTTTAATATTGAACTTGTATAAGTTTTCCCCTGCATAGCCTGCTTAAAATATTCTTTCTCCGCTACATTAAATGTTTTTCCGACTCTATCTAAATTCACTCCTTTTCCGGTTTTATCAACCTTGAAGAACATTTTAAAATTGGCATCTGCTGCTCTTTTTTCAAAAAAGTTTGTTACATCTTCCTTTGTAAACTCATCATCAGAAAGTAACGGATTTCGTGCCAACTCTTCTACAATCCTTTCTGTGGTTTCTATATCTGATACCAGCTTTGCTGAAACCTGCCTTGCTATTAACTCCATGTCCTCTTCAATCTGCGAGTTAAATGCTTTTTTCGTCATAAAGGAGCTTATAAGCAAAATTATCAAGCATACTACACTTATAATTACAAAACCACCTAGTAAAATTAAACTTTTAATACTCTTAAATCCTGACTTTCTCATTTGAACAAATTACCCTCCCTTGGTTTATATTAAATTAAATTGCCCACATTCAGCTTAGTTAATGTGAGTAATCACTAAGAGTTAAAATTCATTTTTAATTATTATTTACATAATATCCAAATAAATCCCTACTCTTTACATCATATGAACTATTATATCACTTATTTGTTATTTTCACAACATCATTATTTGATATCGTATTATTTTTTCTCATTTAACTTAAATTTCTTACTAATATCATGTGAATACAACAAGAAATTTATTCTATTGCATATATTTTATCTTTAATTTATATTTAATTTAAGCATAAATTGAGCTGAATCAGACAGGATTAATATAGATGTCATTATTAAATAGAATTTTATGTGATTTTGTATTTTAAAAACTAAAACTGCCACCAAATCAATTTTTCCAAAATCTGGTGGCAGTTACTTATTTTTATAATAGCCTAAAGTCAATTTAAGCAATCTTAGCCTTAGCTACATCTGCAAGAGCTGTGAAGCCTGCTGCATCATTTACAGCGAGTTCTGCAAGCATCTTACGGTTGATATCAATGTTAGCAAGCTTAATACCATGCATAAACTTGCTGTATGAAAGTCCGTTAAGCCTTGCTGCTGCATTGATTCTTACTATCCAAAGCTTTCTAAAATCGCCCTTTCTCTTTCTTCTTCCTGCATAAGCTGATGCAAGTGCACGCATAACTGACTGCTTAGCAATTCTATACTGTTTACTTCTTGCTCCTCTATAACCCTTAGCGAGTTTTAATACTCTATTATGTCTCTTCTTGGCACCTAAGCCACCTTTAATTCTTGCCATTTTATTTCCTCCTTAACAATTTAACTTTGATTTAGCTATATGGAAGTATTCTCTTCATTGGAGCTAAATTTGACTTATCAATTTCAGTTGCTTTACGAAGATTTCTCTTTCTCTTTGTAGTCTTCTTGGTAAGGATATGGCTCTTATAAGCTTTCATCTTCATTAACTTACCTGTTCCTGTTACCTTAAAGCGCTTAGCAGCTGCGCTCTTTGTCTTCATCTTTGGCATAATTTTTTCCTCCTATTATCTTGTTAGCCATTTTCACAAAAAATGTGTAAAAATGTCTTTACTTCTTTCCTGTTACAACCATTGACATGCTTCTGCCCTCAAGCTTAGCCTGTTTTTCTACTGACGCTATATCGCCAAGCTTCTCCAGGAATATATCTAAAATCTGCTTGTTTGAAGAAATGTGAGCCATTTCTCTTCCTCTGAAACGAAGGGTTACTTTAACCTTATCGCCCTTATCAAGGAACTTCTTTGCCTGATTAGCCTTAGTATTAAGGTCATTGTCATCAATATTCGGTGAAAGACGAATCTCCTTAACTTCCGTAACCTTCTGTTTCTTTTTCGCTTCTTTCTCTCTCTTTGCCTGCTCATAACGATACTTTCTGTAATCGATAATCTTGCAAACCGGCGGTTTTGCAGTCGGTGCAATTTTTACCAAATCAAGCTCTGCTTCAATAGCCATTTTCATTGCATCTCTTGATGACATAATTCCTAACTGTTCCCCATTTTCTCCAATCAGACGGATTTCTTTATCCCTAATCTGCTCATTGATCATTAATTCGCTAATAGAAAAACACCTCCAAACTCATAAAAAATAAAGTGAATACATATAAGTATCCACTTTAGACAGACAGCCCTAAAGCCGTAATAATTCATTTCTAAAGACCACGGTGCCTAATTGCACTTAGGTGGAAGCGGATACTTCACTTGCTTGCTGTGTTTACAGCTTTATCAGTTTAGCACTTTTAAAAGGAGATGTCAAGGGAAAATTTTATTGCTTGACATTTTTGGTTTATTGCAGTAAACTAAAGTTAAGGTTTATTAGGATAAACCCGGAAAGGAGTTTTATATGGCTGAGATAGAACTGGGTATTGTACAGGAGCGTTTTGCGGATATTGTATGGGAAAATGAACCGATAGGCTCAGGAGATTTAGTAAAAATATGTGAAGAAACCTTAAACTGGAAAAAGCCCACAACCTACACCGTGCTTCGTAAATTGTGTGAAAAAGGGCTTCTTAAAAATAATAACGGAATTGTAACTTCAATCATTTCGCGTAATGAATTTTACTCTGCAAGAAGCGAGCAGATTATTGATGAGTCTTTTAAGGGTTCTCTCCCGGCTTTCATTGCCTCATTTATATCAAAGAAAGCTCTTACAGCAGAAGAAGCAGAGGAAATCCAAAAAATGATTGATACCTTCAAAAAGGAGGGCTGAAAATGAGTGAAATTTTTTTGAAAATATTGAATATGAGCATAGCCGCAAGCTGGCTTATTTTAGCAATCCTCATCATTCGTCCGTTTCTTAAAAAAGCTCCAAAAAGAATTTTGTGTTTACTCTGGGCAATAGTCGCGGTAAGGCTCACCCTTCCTTTTTCTATAGAGAGCATTTTCAGCCTGATTCCAAGTAGTGAAACTATTCCGCCCGGTATTGAATTTAAGCAAAATCCTGCCATTAATTCAGGCATAGCAATTATTAATAATACAGTTAATCCTATTATCTCTAATAATTATGTTTCAATTCCCTATGCAAGCACTAATCCTTTGCAAACTGCACTTTCTATCGGTACAGCCATTTGGATTACAGGAGTTTTAATTATGCTCTCTTTTGCTCTGTTAAGCTATTTGCACCTTAAAAGAAAAATAGCTGCATCGGTACGGTTAAGAGATAATATAATGATATGTGATTTTATAGAATCACCTTTTGTATTTGGCATTTTTAAGCCAATGATTTATCTGCCTTCCACTCTCTCAGATTCAGCCGCAGACCATGTCATAAGCCACGAGAAGGCACATATAAAGAGGCTTGACCACCTAAAAAAGCTTTTCGGATATCTGCTGCTGTCAGTATATTGGTTTAATCCTCTTTGTTTACTCTCTTATGTCCTCCTCTGCAGAGATATTGAAATGGCATGTGATGAAGAGGTTATAAAAAATACAGACAGAGATTATATGGCAGCATATTCACAGACACTTTTAAACTGTAGCACAAGAAAAAGGATAGTAACTATCTGTCCGCTATCATTTGGTGAAATTGGTGTCAAACAACGCGTTAAAGGAATTTTAACTTATAAAAAGCCGACATTTTGGGTTATGTTTGTGGCTGTCATCATCTGTGCCATCCTATCAGTTTGCTTTTTAACAAATCCCCAAAAACCTCCTATAAATTTCAGCCTGATTAAAATCGATCGGGCAATAACCACAGATTACCGGCCCGAAAAAGGCATTATTATGAAAGGTTTGATTATAACGGAAATTCATGAGCTGCATTCCCGTTTAAAAAAGCTCAAAATAGGTAGGAAAGATGATGATTTAGAAGGTTTTACTCCTTTATTTATGATAAAGGCAGGTTCAAGTGAGATAAGGGAATTTAGCCTTATCGGGTATGACGATGATGCAAAAATTGCAGGACTATTATACAATAATTCGTACTACCGTATAGATGACGAGGAATTTAAAAAATATTTAAGCAAAATTTGCGCAAAATCCTTTATTGATATTGCACCAGAGGAAGAAACCTTTGTTATTACCAAAATAGACGGAGAATTTGTCTGGGCTGATTCTTATGGTAAAGAAAGCAATACAGATGCTATACATAATTTCCAAATTTTAATCAAAGATATTAACTCAGATTCAGAACCAAAAGTAGGTGATATTTTAGCGGTAAAGTTCAGAACTGAAGCCCTTAATGCCTATGCGCCATATACTTTTGTAACACGAATCGGAAATACAGAAGATAAATAACTGTGAACTCTCGGAATTATAAACGGTTATAGGCTGAAATTCCGAGAGATTGTTTTATTTCTTTACTTAAAGGGGAACAGCAAATCTGCTATTCCCCCCAAATTAGATTTAATATATCCGGCTTAACATAAAATATTTTCAGCTTCCTTAGGTTGATTTTTATAATGCTTTGCCTGTGCGTTCCAAAGTACGGAGTATACTCCACCTGAATCTTCTAATAACTTCTCATGTGTGCCGATTTGAACGATTTGACCGTTTTCCATAACCGCAACTACATCACAAAAAATACAGGATGAAAGCCGGTGCGAGATATAAATTGCCGGATTTTCCGATGTAATTTCTCCGAAATGAGTATAAATCTCGTATTCAGACAAAGGATCAAGTGCAGCTGTCGGCTCATCAAGGACGAAGAATTTTCCCCCATGATAAATTGCTCTCGACATAGCGATTTTTTGTGCTTCTCCACCTGAAATCTCAATTCCGCCTTCTTCAAAATCACGATATAAAAATCCGCCTGTACCGTATTTGTTGTAAAATTCAGAAAGTCCTGTCTTTTCAAGAGATTCCCTTACTAAATTTTCGTCAAATTCTTCAGAAACAGCAATATTTTCTCCGATTTTAAGAGAAAACAGTTTAAAATCCTGAAATACAACAGAAAAATATGATACAAATCTATCTGCAGTCCAATTAGCCGTATCTTCCCCATTAATAAAAATCTTCCCCGCACTCGGCTTATATAACCCTAGCAAAAGTTTGATAAGTGTTGTCTTGCCGGAACCGTTTAAGCCCACAAGTGCCAGTTTTTGATTACCGTATAATTTTAAACTGACATCCTTTAGCACCAAGACATCCGAATTCGGGTATTTAAAACTGACATTCCTTAATTCCATTGTCGGTACTTCACCGGATATTACGACATCACATTCTTCGTCCGTTTTCTCACATGACTTCTGATTAATGCTTGATGATTGCTCTGTGCTTTCGGAATCAATCCATACTTTTTTATCTCTAAATAAATGGATAAACTTTTTTCTTATACTGTCAGAAGATAAAAGTTTCCCGAATGAGTCCGCCATCTCCTCAATGCCTCTGAACAAAAATTCCAAAACACCAATGCAAAGAAAGATATCTGCAAAATCAATACAACCTAAAATACTTCGATAACCTACAAATAGAGCAGTGAGTAATGAAATCAGAGCACTAATCAAATTTCGCTTTGCACCGGCTGCCGTAAACAGGCTAAAAAACATATTATAAGTTTCACCCTGACGCAAACGATATATTTCATTGTAACGCTTTCCGAGTGCTTCGCTATAAAACCTTATGTCTTTTCCAACCTTGTAGTCAAAAAGAAGTTCGGAGTACTGTTGGAGATACCTGTGATTTTTTATATATATCTCTCTTGATGTCTTTGCATAGTTATTCATAGTCTTCAAATCAATTTTAACCGCAAAGTAGTGAAGGAGAAATATCAGCCCGAGGTATCCGAGGTTCAGTCCCCAATTCATCAAGGGTGAAATTTTTGCTGTTGGAGTGAAAAACAGATTCCTTACCAAATAAATTCCTATTGCAATATAAATAAAATTTCCGAATACAATGGAAAAACTATCCTGGAATGTGCCTATTCCCATTGCAACAGTCTTTTCCATATTCTTGAGTGCAATCAGTTCGTTTTGAACATCATCACGCTCGGAATCTCCATAATCCATTTCCAAAACAGCCTGTGCCTTGTTGACCTGATGTTTTTTTAAAAATCTCCGATAATGATATTTCGCCTTTTTCTGAAAATAACCGGAAAGTACAGTAAGCATAAAGAAACTTACTGTCACAATAACAGTGTTTATGAAAATATCTTCCATTTTACGCCCATTATAAATAGAGTTCAAAATTACTTGAGAGAGATAAAGAGGAAGCAGAACCCGAATGACATCCATAGTCTTACCTATGAGTGAAGTCCAAACAAATCCGCTTTCCTGTTCTTCTGCATATTTTATCATCAAAAAAAATCTGCCGATACCGGTTCCTAAATTTGCTCCGATATCCGCTTGTGCACTTGATCCGGACTGAATTTTATCATTATTTTGACTATTCTTTATATTATTTTTTCCCATATTTACACTCACCCCCTGTTCTCATCTTTTTCGGAATTTTCTTCCGTAGTCTTTCCACCTGATTCTACTGTGAGAACATCTCCAAAGGATGCCACTTCCTCTGATGAATCCGATTTTAAATCATCCTGATAATACTTGCTCTGCACTTCGTACATTTCATAGTAGCGACCACGCATATTCATAAGCTCTTCATGACTTCCGTCTTCTATAATTTTTCCATATTCCAGCAGAATAATCCGGTCACAAAATCTGGTAGAAGCGAGACGGTGAGAGATAAAAATTGAAGTCTTGTCCTTTGTCATATTGCTGTATTCCTCATAGATACGGGATTCTGCCAAAGGATCAAGTGCCGCGGTAGGCTCATCAAGAATATTTATTTTGGCATTTTTAAGAAGAGCACGTGCTAAAAGCAACCGCTGATTCTGACCGCCTGATAAGTCAACCGCCTTGTCCTGACTGTTTTTGACTAGGAAGGTATCCCCACCCTCTGAAAACTTCTCAATAATATTATCCATACCGCTCTGCTTTAATATATGGTCAAGCTTTGCCCTATCAATATCCGCACCACCTGTAATATTGTCGATAATGCTTTCAGGGAACAAAATAATATCCTGAAAAAGCGGAGAAAAAAGTTTATAGTATTCGCCAGGTTGAAACTCCCTATAGCTTTTTCCGTCAATTAGAATATCGCCCTCTGTCGGATGAAGGAGTCCCATTAACATCAACATCAAAGTAGTCTTGCCGGCTCCGTTAATACCTACAAGTGCCAGCCGTTCTCCACCCCTTATATTCAAATTGAAATTTCTGAAAATCCATTCAGAGCCTTCAGGATATCGAAATCCTACATTTTGAAATGTGATACTCGGACAAATCTGAACATCTTGCTCAAGACATTTGCCGTACTGCATTTCACCCACTTCATCTTCAATATCCAAAAATTCTCTAATCTGGTTCATCATTGTGCTGAATGTGATAAGTGAATTAATCTGTTCAACAACGAGATCCATCCACTTGGAAAACTGAAACACCACTCCCAGCAAAAATACAAATTCGGATACTCTGATATTTCCGTTAAACAGCATAAAAATAAGGTATCCGTAAGCAATCAAATCGCGTACTAAAACCAGTGCTGCATTCAAAAGAGTAGCACTCACTCTGATTCGTGTTTCTCCCAAAAGGAATTTGGAATATCTTTCGTGATAATATCTGAACTTACCATGAAGCCAGTCCCTCATATTATAAAGTCTGATATCTTTTGCAAACATGCGGTTTTCAAGGACTCGCATGATGTAACTCTCTTTCTTTTCATCATCGCTGCGTTCTTTCATGCTCCTGTCAACATATTTCCCTACATAAAAGCCGTAAAGCAGATTTACAAATCCCGATAATAAAATTACAACAAGCAGAATGAAATCCACATACACAATCGAAGAAGTAAATATGACCGCACCTATAGTCGCAATAAGCAAATTTGAAACTGTCACACCGAAGAAATGAATACCCGGACCGTCTCCACTGAATGCAATATTTTTCGCTTTGACCAATTTGGATTGTACCTTTGGAGAAGTGAGCATTTGATAGTGAATACGGAATAATTTTTCGTTAATCGGAACAGAGTAAAGGTAGATCATAGGTCTGCTTCCCAATGTCATAATGCACGAATTCAGTATCCCGTTGATGGTTTTGGACGCAATCAGCAGCAGTGCCGGAAGAGCAAGGGCATAAAGCAAATTTCTTACATCTCCCTGCATTTCAATCACTTCGACCAAAACACGCGGAATATTAATCTGTTCATAAATACTCAAAATACTTAGTGCCGCAAAAAACGGAATAATTGCAAGACCTATCGGAAAAGTTTTTGCCCATATTTTGGTATAAAACCACATATTGTCAAAAATTCCATGAGCCTGTTTGGAAACCTTCATACCTTCCTCCTTAATCTATCTCTTAGAAATGTTTTCAATTAATCTTCAAAAAATGTGCAGCCTACTTGTAAATCAATTCACAAATAAATGGCTTAAAAGGCTGTTATTTCAAATAATAACACAAATGATAATGATTATCAATTATCTTTTTAGAGTAAAATAATAAAACCAGACTAAATTTAATGAAATTTAATCTGATTCTATTAATATAATTTCACCTACATATTTTCCGTCTTTTTTTCTCTGCTTTACACATTCTGTGAGGAGATATTCTATTTGTCCGTTAAGTGAACGAAAATCATCCTCTGCCCAAGAGACCAGTGCATTGTAAAGCTTTTCGCCTATTCTTAAAGGTATTTGTTTCTTTGCCATGGACCTCCCTTCTTTCTAAATAATATTAATTAGGTGGTTTTTACTTTTATAATCTTCATTAAAAAGAGTAATTACATTTTGTGCATTTTCTGTTCAGTTAATGAATTTCGTTCCCAAAATACACCATTATAATATCCCTGAATAGAACTGTCTTTTTCCGCCATTTCTAATCTTTTTTGTGCCCAAGCTGCATATAATTCATTCTGCTCAATTACAACATAATTTCTCTTTAGTTTCTTTGCCGTAACAGCTGTTGTTCCGGAACCTGCAAACGGATCAAAAATAACATCTCCCTCATTACTGCTTGCTAAAACTAATTTTGCAATAAGTTTCTCCGGTTTCTGTGTAGGATGTGCCGTATTCTCAGGCATGGACCAGTATGGAATAGAAATATCATCCCAAAAATTGGAAGGACAGGTATTTCTAAAATTCCCGTTTTCTGTTTCTTCCCAATCCTTAGGTTTTCCCTCAATTCTATATGGTGCAAGTACTTTTTTCCGAATTTTGACATTCTCCAAATTAAAAGTATATTTGTCACATACTGTTGCAAACCATACATCTTCCATACCGTTTTTCCAATTAGTTAATGCACCTCTTCCTTTTTCTCTCTGCCATGTAATCCTATTTTGAACCCTGAAATAATTATGAAGAACATCTCCTATGACTAAACTTGATTTCCAATCACAACATACATAAATTGAAGCCGTATCTTTTAAAAGCGGCAAAACTTTCTCCAACCATAAAACAGTATACTGTCTGTAATCATCCTGACTTTTTCTATTAAACTTATTGCCATGATAATCTTTTGCCAAATTATATGGAGGATCCACAACAAGCAGGTCTACAAATTTTTTCGGTAATTTCTCCATAACCTCAAAACAATCGCCGATAATAAACCTATTCATCACGGATTCAATCGAATCATTTACATCATCTGCCGTTATGCACAGGTCTAAATATTCTTTACCTTCTTCAATTAGGAAATCAATTGTTTTATTTCTTGCCGCTTTTTCCTTCATTGTATTTTCTCCTTATTCTTCTTGCTCTTTTAAGAATAACTGCTGTTTCTCCTACTTACAATTCCTTCCACCATACAGTCTATGTGAAAAGCCTGAATCAGTCACTTATTAGCCTATAATAACTTGTTTTCACGAAATTATCAAATATTTTGTCAGGCTTTATCCCGAAGATGATAAATAATGGAATGATCTTCCCTCATTAAAAATTCCCTACCAAAACCAAGCCTCATTCTTCCGGTTTTGATAGGGATAAATTATTATTTCTTTATAAAACTGTTACATAAGCTTCAAATAAAGCCCCTTAATATCCTCAAATGTAGGCTCCTTTGGATTGCCGGGTCTGCAGGCATCATCCATAGCAGACTGCGTAAGGAAGTCAAGATCCTCAGGCTTAACTATAGCCTTTAAGTCAGCAGGGATACCTACATCCTGTGAAAGCTTCTTCACAGCATCAACTGCTGCCTTTCTGTACTCTTCTTTACTCATCTTCTCTACACCTTCAACACCCATAGCAATAGCAACATCTCTTAACTTCTCGCCTGTTGCCTCTGCATTGTACTCCATAACAGTTGGAAGGAGGATAGCGTTAGCCACACCATGAGGTGTATCATATACAGCACCCAAAGAATGTGCCATAGAATGCACTATACCAAGGCCGCAGTTAGAGAAGCCCATACCTGTAAGGTACTGACCGAGAGCCATACCCTCTCTGCCTTCTTTTGTATTCTCAACAGCTCCTCTAAGGCTCTTTGCAATAAGCTCGATAGCCTTTAAGTTGAACATATCTGTAATTGTATTTGCACCGAGAGTTGTATAACCTTCAATAGCGTGTGTAAGTGCATCCATACCTGTTGAAGCTGTAAGTCCCTTAGGCATTGAGCTCATCATCTCAGGATCTACAAATGCTACTACAGGGATATCGTGCGGATCTACACATACAAATTTACGCTTCTTTTCTACATCGGTAATAACATAGTTGATAGTTACCTCTGCTGCTGTACCTGCTGTTGTTGGAACTGCAAAAATAGGCACGCAAGGCTTCTTTGTAGCTGAAAGTCCCTCAAGACTTCTTACATCTTCAAACTCAGGGTTTGTAATAATGATACCGATAGCCTTAGCCGTATCCATAGAAGAGCCGCCACCTATAGCTATAATATAGTCAGCCGCAGCCTTTTTAAATGCAGCTACACCGCTTTGTACATTTTCTATTGTTGGGTTTGGCTGGATTTCAGAAAATATTTCAAAGTCCATATTTTCAGCTTTAAGTAAATCTGTTACCTTGCTTGTAATATTGAACTTAATAAGGTCAGGATCTGAACATACAAAAGCCTTCTTAAAACCTCTGTTCTTAGCCTCTACAGTAATTTCCTTAATTGCTCCTGCTCCATGATAAGAAGTTTCGTTTAATACAATTTTGTTTGCCATTTTTTTCCTCCATTTTCTCAGACTCTTAGTCTGTAACTACACCCTTCTGCAACATAATATTTGCATACAGAGCCTTTTCAGAAGTTGCTATTATGAGATAAGAGGTCTTAGCCTCCTCATAAAACTTAAACCTTTCGATAAAGCCAATGGTACTCGCACCACGCTCATCATATTTTGCCACTATATCCTCAAACTCTTTCCAAATTGGTGTTTCTACAGTATCTCCCGGAACCTTTTCCATAAGAGAAACTGATTTTTCGGTATAAGTATCAAGTGGAAATACTTTTAATATAGCCTCAAGCACCTCAGGCACTCCATGTCCGTCAAGTCTTATTACTTTTGCATTTTTCCCTATAGTATGAGCCGGGAAATTACCGTCTGAAATTACAAGTCTGTCTGAATGTCCCATCTCACAAAGGGCTGCCAAAAGTTCAGGTGATAATATCTTAGGAATATTCTTTAACATAAACATCCTCTTTCTTATTTGTGAATGTTTTAACACATTAATTCTACGTAATGGGGTGCCTAAAACATGACACCCCTGTAAGAGATAAAACTATACTCGACTTATTCATATAAGCAAGGCTTAATGTCGTCAGCATCCATATTGTCAGCATTGTACCATTTAGCACCTGTATCTACATCGGATACTTCCTTGCCCTCTGCCGCCTCTACAGCAAGTTTAACTGCCTGATAACCAATCTGTACAGGATCCTGAGTTACAGCACCTGCAAAAAGTTTGCTTCTAACTGCATCAAGAAGTTTCTTTCCGGCATCAAAACCGACTGCAACTACTTTTCCTTCACCAATCTTATCCTTACCTTCATTAGCCGTAATTATGGCATTAGCTGCAAATTCATTAGAGCCATAAATAGCTATAAGGTCTTTCTTTTCAAGTATAGCAGAAGCAACTGCTGCCGCATCCACATCCTTAACTTCAGCAGGAATACCTACATCAAGCACAACTTTGGCACCTGATTTCTCGTTTTTCAAGCTGTCATGTCCCTCTACAGATACATTATCCGCTCCGCAAAGCTCTGACATCTTATCTACAAAGCCTTTTGTTCTGTCAACTATAGACTGTGAGTTGGACTCCTGTGCTATTACACCAATTCTTACAGGCTCTTTTGCATCTTTAATTTTTGTCTCAATTAACTTATAAAGTTCATCTGCCGCCAATGCACCTGCAACAGCATTATTGGTAGAAGCATTAGCTTTGATTGCACCTTCCGGCGCATCAGGTACACCCGAGTCAAATCCGATTATAGGAATACCCGCTTCCATAGCCTGTTTTATTGACTGGATACTAGCCTGAGTATCAAGAGCTGCAAGGCATATTGCTGTAGGTTTTTTAGCTATGGCTGTATTTAAGTATTCTATCTGTTGAGGGATGGCCGACTCATTATCCGGTCCCTGAAAAGTTATATCAACCTTAAATTCTTCCGCTGCTTTTTTTGTTCCAAGTTCTACCGCTTTCCAAAATTGATGCTGGAAGCCCTTAGCTATAACATCAATATGCTTTGTACCGCCACCTTCAGTATTACCTTTTGTACCACTTCCGTTACAGGCTGTAAGAGCAGATACCAACATAATTGTACCAAGAAGTGCCGCCATAACTTTTTTTGATTTCTTCATCTGTTTTCCTCCTTAATATTTAATCCAAATTTATTTACACCCTTAAATATTTGAGTGCTATTTGGAATTAATGGGTTCTTAGTTAAAGTACCGGTTATTTTCCTCTCTTCCTGTTAAGTACATCCATATATACCGCAAATACAAGGATGATACCTGTAATAAAAAGCTGATAATGTGACTGTACCCCGATATAAGGGAAACCAATCTTTAATACGGTCATAATAAATACACCGACTATCGTACCAAGTATAGTTCCTACACCACCCGTAAGAGAAGTTCCGCCAATAACAACACCCGCTATTGCATCAAGCTCAAAACCGCCACCTGTATTTGGCTGTGCTGTTGTAAATACTGCCACATAAGCAATACCGGCAAGTGCTGCAAAGAAACCTGAAAATACATAAGCAAGTGTTTCATATTTAACTACATTTATACCGGAAAGCCTTGTAGCCTCTTTGTTAGAGCCTATTGAAAGAATGTAGCGACCTGTTTTTGTCTTATTTAATACTATTGCCATCGCAACAGCAATTATCGCAAGAATCACAAAACCTGTAGGAAAGTTCTTAGGTAAAATTCCCCCGTCCTTTGTAATCATAAAAAACTCTCTAAACCAAGCTCCGGCTGAATCACCCTGTGGGAAAGATATTGTCTTGGTTCCCGATACAATAGAGCCAAGACCTCTTGACATCATCATCGTACCCAGTGTTGCTATAAAAGCGGGAAGTCCAAGCTTGGCTACCATAAGCCCGTTTATCAGCCCGAAAATACATCCGCTTAAAAGTATTACAAGGAGTACAAGCCCCATCGGAAGCCCCTTTTCCATAAGAGTTCCGCCTATTAAAGCCGTACATATTGCAATAGTACCGATAGAAAGATCAATACCGCCCGTGCAAATAACAAAGGTGACACCTATTGCCATAAATGCTACATAATATGCCGACTTGGCAATATTGGTAAATGTAGTTATTTGAAGAAATTTATCCGGCGTAATAACCGAAAAAGCAAGACAAATTAAGATTAATGCTGCAATAACTATTGCACGCTGATTTGAAAATATTTTCTTAATATCCATTGTTAATCTCCCCTTAACGCTTTGTAGCAGATTCCATAATAACTTCCTGGTTAGCCTCTGCAATATCCAAGGTTCCTGTAATTCTTCCTTCGCACATGACTATTATTCTGTCACTCATACGAAGTACCTCAGGCAACTCAGATGATATCATTATTATAGATTTTCCTTCTTTTGCAAGACTTTCCATAAGTGCATAAATCTCACTCTTGGCACCTACATCTATACCCCTTGTAGGTTCATCAAAGATAAGGATATCCGAGTTTTTTACTAACCATTTGGCTATGACTACCTTTTGCTGATTTCCGCCGGAAAGTTTCTTAACCGGTTGTGAAATACCGGGAGTCTTTGTTTTAAGGCTCTCTACATATCTCTCTGAAACTTCCTTACTCTTTGCCTTGTCTATAAACATTCCTTTTACAAAGTTATTTAATGCGGCAATAATAGTATTTTCTTCTACAGATTTATCAACTATAAGACCATAGCGTTTTCTATCCTCGGAAAGATAGCCTATACCATGTGCTACTGCATCTTTTGGAGTATTTATAGTAACTTCTTTGCCATTTATAAATATTTTTCCTGAATCTTTCTTATCTGCACCAAAGATAAGTCTTGCAACCTCTGTACGCCCCGCACCCATAAGTCCGGAAAAACCGAGTATTTCTCCCTCTTTTAGCTCAAAACTTACATTTCTAACAGCCTTACCTCTGTTAAGATTTTCACATTTAAGCACTACCGGTGCGTCTTTAGCTACATTAGAAACAGTCTTAGGCTTACCGAAAATGGTTCTTCCAACCATAAGCTTGATAATATCGTCTTTATTACATTCTTTAGTAACAAGAGTTCCCACATATTCTCCGTCTCTCATTACTATAACTCTGTCCGAGATGACATTAATCTCATCCATTCTGTGAGAGATGTAAACCATTCCGGTTCCTTTTTTCCTAAGATCTCTTATTACCTTAAAAAGTTCCTCTATCTCGGAGTCGGTAAGTGCTGCTGTCGGTTCATCAAAAATTATAACTTTGGCATTTGAAGAAATCGCCTTTGCAATCTCCACCATCTGCTGCTTTCCTACTGTAAGATTTCCGATTTTTTCAGACGGATTGATGTCTATTTTTAATACCTTGAACAATTCACCGGCCTTCTCATTCATCTTCTTATCATCAATGAAAAGTCCTCTCATTTCTTCATGTCCGATAAAAAGGTTTTGGGCTACGGTTAAATCGCTCATCATGTTAAGCTCTTGATGAACAATGGAGATTCCTGCCGCCTCAGACTCAGCAGGCCCTTTATAACAGACCTCCTGCCCCATATATTTGATTTCACCGGAATCTTTTGAATATATACCGGTCAAAATCTTCATAAGAGTAGATTTGCCGGCTCCGTTTTCTCCCATCAGAGCTACTACCTCACCTGATTTCAGGTCAAGTGCCGCATTTTTCAGTGCGGCAACACCTGAGAATGACTTGGTAATTCCCTTCATTGAAAGTATTAAATCACCCATATTTACTCCTTAACAAAAGCTATTCCCTTATACTCTTTTTCTGTCCGTATGTCTTAAATTTCTCTGCCATAAGTGTCATTTCTTCAGCCGGAAGAACTACCGGTTCACCAATGCTTCTAGCCTTTACATAAATTTCAGAGCAGTACTCTATCTCTTCAACTATATTAAATGCGTTAAGAAGGTCATTTGCTCCGGCAAGTACACCGTGGTTAGCAAGGATGACAGCCTTTCTATCCTCCATTGCCTTGGCTGCATTTACTGCAAGTTCATGTGAACCGTAAGTTGCATACTCGGCACACCTTACTGTAGGTCCTGCCACAGCTATCATATAGTGGGTTGCAGGAAGATCTTCACGAAGGCATGCCAGTACGGTTGTATACATAACATGTGCATGGATAACTGCATCTATATCATCTCTTGTCCTGTAAGGCATAAGGTGCATTTCCCATTCTGATGAAGGAGTACGAGTTCCCTCTATGGTATTTCCGTCAAGGTCGATTATTACGATATCCTCAGGCTGAATTTCAAAGAAATCAATTCCTGAAGGTGTAATAGCTACCATCTTATTTTCTCTATCGAATACACTTAAATTTCCGCCTGTTCCCTTGGTAAGCCCTGCCGTTACAAGCTTCTTACCATATTTCACAAGCTCCTCCCTTGCTTTTTCCATTAACATAACATCATCCTCCGCTGGCCATAAGACCGTTTCTACTTTCTTTTTCCATCCTTTAAGATTTTGCTATCAAAATCTTTGACAGCAAATGCCCTTCACCTCTTATATAAATTTCAGACTTGTGCTGCCATTCTTATCCTACAACCACCAACCATATTATTTTGATTTAAGTTTTTTGTTTTACTTTTATTATTAGATATTAAATACCAATGTTATAATGGATAATAATATTCCAACAAATGAAAGCATTAAATATTTCTTTTCTTTTTCTTTCAAAAAATAATATCCTAATCCGCCACTAACAGATAATAATAACGGCAACATTACCGCTAAAATTTTAGGAAAAGTATTTGTCGGATTCCCTGAAATATCTATCTGTACTGTTACTGTTTCCGGTAACACAATAAATCCATAAATCCCTAATATAATTGATATGAAAATTATTATCCCTAATACAAGTTTCTTATTCATTTCAATTTTATCCTTATTTTTTCGGGTATCAGCTCCGAATGATAAATTCTAAGCGAGCGCATTAGGCGTAGCGAAGCGGATGCCGTAGCGAGTCTGAAATGTTATCATTCGGAGCGTCAACTTTGCTAAATACTTGAAAGCGACAACTTCTAACATGTAATCAGTTTGTAATCAAATTTCTACACTTTATCTATATAGTGGGCCATAATAGGCACAAGCTCTGAAATCCTGGCTCTCTAAATCTGTAGTTCCAAATCCGTTAAATGAATGTGGTCTATAGATTCTATCCTCTGTTACATTGTGGAAAGCAACAGGGATTCTAAGCATAGAAGCAAGAGTTATAAGTCTGTCACCGACATGTCCGTAAACAGTTGCTCCGTGGTTAGCACCCCATTTAGCCATTACATTGTAAACACTGTCTGCCGACTTTGTAGTAAGATTTGGAGCAAACCAGGTTGTTGGCCAACTTCTGTCCGTTCTTTCATCAAGAATCTTATGTACATCATCATCAAGTACACAGGTATAACCCTCAATTACCTGCAAGGTAGGACCTACGCCCTCAATAATGTTTGTTCTAATCATAGTTACAGGCATTTCTGCTGCTGTCTTAAAGTGTGATGAGAAACCGCCTCCTCTGAAATACTCATAGTTTGCTCTGCACCAGTCAGTAGCCTCTGTAAGAGCCTTGATATCCTCATCTGTAAGGTTCCACCATTCCTTCATGCAGCCTTCACCCTTTTCATTCTTAGCTGCTGCTGAGCCGTCCAAGCAGCTTGCACCGGAGTTAATAAGATGCATAATACCGTTTGCCGCCTTGCCTGTAAGCTTCTTACCTGTTACTCTCTCAACCGACTCAGGTGACCAGTATGTTCTTACATCACTAAATATTGCAGCCTTATTTGTTACAAGCCAGCCAAGCATCATAGATACACCGTTAAGTGTGTCGTTTTCTGTTGCAAACGGAATAGGCTCTCTCTTTCCGTTCCAGTCAAAGCCTGAAGCTGTAATAGCCTCTGTAAAGTCAGCATTTGGAAGCCAGTCTGTCCACATTCTCTGTCCCTGAAAACCGCCTGCTATAGCATTTCTTCCAAGTGACTCTTCGTGCCAGCCGATTTCTGCAAGCTTTGGATTGCCTTTAAGTATGTCCCTTACAACAAGTGCATGCTTAACGCAGAATTCCCACTGTTTATCATCAGGTATCCATCTTGACTTTGTGATAACCTCAGGGAAGTCTTTGCCCGCATTTGTATCATATCCCTCTTTGCAGTTCTCACGAACCCATTTAAGAGCCTTCTCATATTCTTCGTGGTCATAGATTTCAAGCTCAATTCTTCTTAAAATCTCTGTCATATCTACCCATTCAGTTCTCATTCCAAGATATTTTTGGAAGAAATCCACATTTACTACAGAACCTGCAATACCCATAGATACTGAACCAAGGTTTACATAAGACTTATTTTTCATAAGACCTACTGCAACCGCTCCTCTTGCAAAATCAAGAATTTTCTTCTTAACATCCTCTGTAATTGTTGTATCATCTTTATCCTGAACTTCGTGTCCATAAATTGAAAATGCCGGAAGTCCTCTCTGTGCATAAGCTGCCATAACCGCTGCAAGGTAAACGGCACCCGGTCTTTCAGTTCCGTTAAATCCCCATACAGCCTTGATTGTGTTAGGATTTAAGTCCATAGTCTCTGTACCGTAGCACCAGCAAGGTGTTACGGTAAGAGTACCGACTACATTCTGAGTGGAGAAGAACTCTTCACATTTAGCAGCCTCACCGCCGCCGCCTATTGTACATGGTGAAATTACACACTGTACAGGTGTTCCATCAGGATATCTAAGCTCACTCTCAATAAGATCTTTAGCCCTCTTAGCCATTCCCATTGTCTGATCTTCAAGAGACTCTCTAACACCGCCCCAGCGTCCGTCAATAGTTGGTCTGATACCGATTTTTGGATAACTCATATTCTTTTCCTCCTTAATGTGTATTCCCGAATTATCATAAATCCAAATTATAAATCTTTGAAAATATTTCAATTAACTCTATATTTGTAAGTAATTCGGAAAATATTTATATGTTTAATATTTTTTTATTTCCTGTGATTTATAAGCAGCTTCAAGCCCTTCTTCGATAGTTTTTATTTCTCCAAGTGCTTTTAGCTGTACTAAGATATTGCCAAGTGCGGAAGCCTCATAAGGTCCTGCAGTTATACTTAATTCAAGCCTTTTAGCTATTAGTTTGCAGAGCAGTGATGATTTTGCTCCTCCGCCTATTATATGCACTTTCCCATACCTCTTGCCTGATATTTCTTCAAGTGCAGTCTTTACTTCCAAATATTTCTTTACCATACTTTCATAGATAACTCTGAAATAATCCATTTCATTTTCAGGAAGTTTCAGTCCGTTTTCTTTAAGATATTCATCTATAACCGCTTTAGCATCAGCCTCTTCACTTCCAAACCTTGAATCTTCCATATCTATCAAATTACTGATGCTTTCTTCCTTTTTAAGTGAAGCTTCCACATAAGCCGTAATTTCATCAAAACCAAGCTTTCTTCCAAGTTTTTTCTCAAGTCCCGTCTTATATTTTTCAAGGAGATAAAGCCCTGTAAGATTCTTAAATAAAAGTGGAGCGGAATTATATCCCAGTTCATTGGTAAGACCTTTATCATAAGCCTTTTTAGATAAATCCGGGCTTTCTGCTCTTATTCCAAAAAGTGACCAAGTCCCACAGCTTAAAAACATCGTATCCGCATCAGTCATTACCTTCGTAAGTAAAACTGCACTTGCCGTATCATGTCCACATACGGAAACCACATTCACATCCAGGTCTTTAAGTTCTTCTATAAACCCTGTTTTAACATTTCCTGTAATGCTGCCCGCCTTTGTTATCTTAGGAAGTTTATTCTTGTCTAAATTCAGTTCCCTTAATAACTTTTCACTATAATCACCGGTCTTTAGATTAAGTATCTGGGTAGTGGAAAGAATTGTTTCCTCACCTACCATATTACCCGTTAGAAGATACTGTATTAAATCAGGCATCATAAGTAATTTTTCAGCTTTTTCATAAGTATCAGGGCAAAACTTTCTTAAAGCCAATAACTGAAATAAAGTATTTATACTCATAATCTGAGTTCCTGTCTCAGCGAAAATTTCCTTTTCACTAAGAACCTTTAAGGCTTCTTCATAGCCTTCCTGATGTTTTGGATCTCTATAACAGACAGGATGTTCGGTAAGCTTACCCTCTTTATCTATAATGCCGAAATCCACTCCCCAAGTGTCTATGCCTACCGATGAAATTTCATTTGCATTTTCTTTTATGGTACTGACAATTTTCTTCAAAAGTTCATCAAAATCCCACCGTAATCGTCCATTTGAACTTTTTATTTCATGTGAAAATCGCATTACTTCTTCAAGTTTTATCTTATTATCCTCTATATAGCCTATTATTCCTCTAATAGAGGTTGCCCCCATATCTATTGCCAGTGCTTTTTTCATATATTCTCCTTTGATAAACAGAAAGTTTATTATGATTTTTCATTAAACTTTGCAATCTTTACAAAATATATTTATGCTTTTTGACTAATTTATGTTCAAATAGATAATAACATATTATGAAAATTTTAGCTACACTTGGAAATTTTTTTGGATTAATTTATTAAAACACACCTTTTTCGTTCATTTTAGTTCTTTTTCATTCATTTTACTTCAATTTTTATTTATTTATACAAAAAATATGGTATAATATTAGCAGTTACTAAAATTTACACTCAATTATTTATTAATTATTTTAATGTATGAATAATTGAGTATATTATAATTCGGAGACAGGTTATGAAATATATTGAACGAAAAAAACAGATTTTAGCTTATCTTACAAATGGGAATGGTGTTGGGGACATCACTAATATGTGCAAAAAACTTTATGTATCAAGATCTACATTGCGTAGAGATTTGATTACACTTGAAGAAGAGGGCATAATTAAAAGGCATCATGGGGGAATCAGCCTTATTTCTCCAAGCTCCTCTGAAAATTCAATTAACATAAGAAAAATGGAAAATACTGACAAAAAAATATCTCTTGCTAAACGAGCCAAAACCCTTTTGCAGGATAATATGGTGATTTTCCTTGATTCTTCATCAACTGTCAGCTTGTTTATTCCTCATTTAAAACCGTATAGCAATCTCACCGTTATTACTAATGGAATAAATATAGCAAGCCAGTTAAATAATTATCCTAATATTAAATGCTATATTTGTCCGGGTGTACTAAAAAACCGCAGTCTTTCCATTATCGGAGAATATGCCTCAGCCTTTATAAGCAACTTCCGTGCGGATATAGCTTTCCTTTCCAGCAAAGCAATCACAAAGCAGGGCATTTTTGAAGGTGACGACTCTCAGGCTCTCTGCAAAAAGGAAATGATAAAAAATGCCTACAAGTCCGTACTTTTGCTTGATAACAGCAAAGAGTTTAAGGAAGGGTATTTTAAGCTTGCGGATTTTGCAGATTTTGATGTTATTGTATCAAACGGAGAGTTCGGAAGTGATATTATGAAGGAAATTGACAGGTCTGATTGTAAATTGTTATTTTAAACCTATAAAAGTGCCACAAGCCTTGAATTTATGTCTTGTGGCACTTTTTTATATTTTAAAATTAAATGATGTGGGAGCAAATACTTTTGACACCCAATGATACAGGATTGCTTCGGCTTCACCCCTCGCAATCCTTGCAAAAATATTCGTAATCCGCTCATTTTTTTTTGCAAAAAATGGCTACTTACTCATATTTTTTGCGTGTCAAAAGATAATAAATTCTCTTGCAAGCAAGCTTGCATCGAATTTTTATACTTTTGACACTTGTATCATTAAATTACAAAAAATTCCGGTACTCCATCCTTATATCTACAGTTTATTTCACCCTTAACAAGCGGTCTTAAATATTTCATCATTTCCTCAGTAACACCGTTTTCATTCTCATTTATCCACTCAAGCGGCACTAACTTCTCCTTGTTTGCCACTTCCTTAATATCTATGGACGAATACTCCACCTTATAAGGCTCATCAGAAATTCTTGTAAGCCTTGCCATTCTGCCCGATTTTCCCTCAAGCCCAAGCCTTACCGCCATTCTTCCAAGCTCCACCGACTCCATTATATCCATCTCACTCATACAGTGTGATGCACATCTTTGGATAAGACTTAACTCTATGTACCTTGCCTTATATTTAAGTTCATCTTTAAGCACTTTTTCAAGAATCCTGCCATTTCCTGCAAGCTGTTTATGTCCAAAAGCATCCGTTTCGCCGGCTGCATTTGTTTGATTTCCGCCGTTCTGCTCAATAACAGTGCCTTCACTAAGGGCAACAATTACATTCTTTGATTTCTTCATAGTTTCTTTTAAATCAGCCACAAATTTATCCACCGAAAGTTTAATCTCACTTAGATAAATAAGATAAGGCACTTCACTATCCTTCTCAGCCGCAAGAGCCGCCGCCGCTGTAAGCCAACCTGCATTTCTGCCCATAATCTCAACTATAAGGATATTTTCTCTGTCATATACCTTAACTTCCCTTGCAAGCTCACTGCACACCGTAGCTATATACTTAGCAGTAGAACCGAATCCCGGGCAATGGTCTATGCCGTATAAATCATTATCTATGGTTTTAGGTGCACCGTTTACGGTAATATCAGTTATTCCATTTTCATTAAAATACTCAGAAAGCCTGCATACAGTATCCATCGAATCATTTCCACCTATGTATACAAAATATCCTATATCATATTTTCTAAATACTTCTAAAACTCTCTTGAAATCAGTTTCATCTTCTTTCGGGTCAGAAAGCTTGTAACGGCAGGAGCCAAGAGCCGATGCCGGAGTCCTCATAAGCTTATCCAAATCATCTTCCAAAAGCCCTGTCAAATCGGTGATGTTTTCCTTAATAATCCCTTCTACTCCAAATCTTGAGCCATATACCTTAGTTCCATTATTCTTCTTACACCACTCTTTTATAACCCCTGTAAGCGTTGCATTTATAGCGGCTGTGGGGCCTCCGGACTGTGCTACAATTAAATTTTTCATAAATTAACTCCTTGTCAATATTTCAAATTTATATCCTACTCCCCACACAGTAGAAAGCCTCCACTCTGCATGATCATTTATCTTCTGTCTGAGCCTTTTTACATGAACATCTACCGTTCTTGTATCGCCAATATATTCATATCCCCAAATACGGTCTAATAGCTGTTCCCTTGTAAATACCTGATTAGGATGCGAGGCTAAAAAATAAAACAGCTCAAGTTCTTTAGGCGGCATATCCACCCTCTTATCATTATAAGTAACAGAGTAGTTTGTAAGATTTATTTCCAAATCTGTAAAGCGTACTCTGTTTATATTTGAACTCTCTTCTACAGTTGTAGTGTTTTCTATGTTTTTATCATTACTCTCATCCGTTATAAACCTTCTAAGTACCGCCTTAACTCTGGCTACAAGTTCTTTAGAGTCAAAAGGCTTAATCATATAATCATCTGCACCAAGCTCCAATCCTAATACTTTATCAAAGATTTCTCCCTTGGCAGAAAGCATAATAATAGGTACTTTTGAAGTTTTCCTTATCTCCCTACATACATCATAGCCGTCTTTTCCCGGAAGCATGATGTCAAGCAGGATTAAATCAGGCTGATATTCATTAAACAGCCTAAGTGCCATATCTCCATCCTCCGCTCTCTTTGTATCAAAGCATTCCTTAACAAGATACAAAGATATAAGTTCAGATATATCCTCATCATCATCTACTACAAGTATTTTTTGTTTCTCAGACATTACTTTTTTCTCTCCTCACTATATTTCCCTACCGTTTAATATATATTTTCTCTTTTTATAATCAGGTATCATATTTCCTGCAAAACTCCAAAAATCGCAGCTTTTCTTTCTACGGTTTATTATTCTACCATATAAAACCGATAATTGCATTAATCTCTACCATAAACTTCCGATATCTAATTTAGATGTCGTTTTTTCTTTATATACCTTTATCTTAATTTATTTAATTCTTCGCATTATCTCTCCAATAGGAGCGTTTATTACCTGTTCAGCATTTATATTCCTGCCGGTAGCCGACTTATTAATCACCACAAGATGTTTTCCATGAAAATAATCCACAAATCCGGCTGCCGGATATACTACAAGTGAAGTTCCTCCTATAATAAGAGTATCTGCTGATGAAATAGCCATTAAAGTTCTTTCAATCACATTTTGGTCAAGTCCTTCTTCATAAAGTACCACATCAGGTTTCACTATACCGCCACATTCACAATATGGAACCCCTTCAGTGTTTTTTACAAATTCTGCATCATAAAACCTCCTGCATTTCATACAATAATTTCTATGTATACTTCCATGTAGCTCAAATACTTTTTTGCTACCTGCCTCCTGATGAAGTCCGTCAATATTCTGAGTAACCACGGCTTTAAGTTTTCCCGATTTCTCAAGTTCAGCTAACCTAATATGAGCAAAATTGGGTTTTGCCGCAAGACACATCATTTTTTCCTTATAAAATTCATAGAAAATCTCAGGGTATCGTAAGAAAAAACTGTGACTTATAATCTGCTCGGGAGAATACTTGTATTCCTGATGATAAAGTCCGTCAGCACTCCTAAAATCAGGTATACCGCTTTCCGTAGATACGCCCGCTCCACCAAAAAATACTATACTTTTGCTGTCATCTATAATTTGTTGAAGTTTTTCTATTTCTTTTTCATACATAACCGCTCCCCCTTCCTTATATGACTATCTGCTTTTCTAATGATTTATCTTATAAACTTCTGACATATATTTATTTTTATCATCTTTTCCTACATAAACCTTTACTTTGAACAGTCTTTTCAATTCATCACTTCTCAAAGTTTTTGTATACGAAATAAGCTAAAAGTCTGAAAACTGTCGCAATCCTGTATCAATGTAATAATTATAGACCATATTCAGCTTTTATTCAATTAACACACAGACCGGAATTAGATAAACTCCCTCAAATCTTGACAATATATTAAAAAAAACATACACTGTAGTTAAATATTTATCAGGAGATTATATATGTCAGAATTTCATTTACCACATGACCATCACCATGAAAAACATCATGAAGATGCACTTGCTCGTCTTGCAATAATAGATGATTTTAATTTAACTGCGGAAGTATTTAAAATGCTTGGTGACGGAAGCAGACTTCGTATCTTTTGGCTTTTGTGCCACTGTGAATACTGCGTTATCAATATAAGTGCTATGGTAAATATGTCAAGTCCTGCCGTATCACATCATTTAAAACAATTAAAAGCAGGCGGGCTTATTACCAGTCGCCGAAATGGCAAAGAAATGTTTTATAAAACTGCTGATACAGAAAGAAGCAGACTTCTTCACTGTATGATTGAAAAACTTATGGGAATAGTGTGTCCTGAGGACTAAGTTCACTTTTTACTAATATTTATCAAAACGACGAATAAATCTGTTATTATTCTCGTTACTTCCTCTCTCATAAGAACAATAGCTATGAGCATAGAAATACGCTATTCCCATTTCCTCTCACTACACAAGATGATTTCTTTTCCGGAAGCTTTACCCTTGTGTCAAGTATTAGCTACTTACCTTTCTAAATTTCCAATCACTTTTTCCAACTCTTATTTTAACTGTAACACCGGATTTTTCAAGAGCTTGTTTATCAGGTCTGTATAGACTGCTTGGTCTACCACTTCCAATATGGTTGTGATTCTTTGCCCTGCGTCTTTGGAAGAAGCTCCACAATGGTAGATTCGCTGATTTTTGGTATTCCAGTCGATAATGATGTATCTGTCATGGAACTCTCCGCAGGATTTTTGGAATTTTATCTTTCGGAACGGATATTCCTTGCAGAAATCTTGATATTCAAGGTTATGAAGCCCTTTCCCGATGTTATCGCTGAATATAATGATTTCTACTGATGAGGGTACATCTTTTAATAAGACCAAAGTCTTAACTCCGATGTAGTTATCTACAATATAAATGCTCTTTTTTGCTATGCTGTAAATATCCTTATAGGCAAGGTTGGCTTCAATCGGCTGTCCGTTTAACATTAAAAATCCATATTTCAGCTGTGGTTTGCTAAGGTCAAGTATCAGTTCGGACAGCTCGGATTTATGCACAACATTGCCCAAATCGTCCACCAATCCTGCAACCTTATCCTCCACATTCATTAAATCCCGCCTTAAATCCTGCATTTCCACGACATTGTTTGTAATCTGCATAGAGAGCTGCAAAAACTCCCTCCTGCCAATCAAGCCTTGGTTTTCTACAATATAGTCTTTCATCTGCTTGAAAGTACGAACTAAAGCTCTGCTTTGCCTTACTGCAAGATCACCCTTTAATACTGTCATCAACATATAGATTCCCTGTTCGGTAAAGGCATAAGGATTGTACTTAATATTACTCCCTCGTCCACTACCTCTGTTCAAGGTGAAATTTTTGCACCTTGAAAGTTCTTCAACTTCTTGAGTTG
>CAUTOC010000021.1:0-37469 GCA_963539695.1 uncultured Catonella sp.
ACAAGAACTTCTTTGGCTATCCAAATGATACTGATTTCAAGGAAACTGACAAGAACTTCTTCGGCTATCCGAATGATACTGATTTCAAGGAAACTGACAAGAACTTCTTTGGCTATCCAAATGATACTGATTTCAAGGAAACTGACAAGAACTTCTTCGGCTATCCGAATGATACTGATTTCAAGGAAACTGACAAGAACTTCTTTGGCTATCCAAATGATACTGATTTCAAGGAAACTGACAAGAATTTCTTTGGCTATCCGAATGATACTGATTTCAAAGAAACCGACAAGAATTTCTTTGCTTATCCGGGAGATGATGATGATTCCCCTTCTCTTTCAGAATTCCTAAAAAATGATAAAAAGCTTACAAAGGAAGAGAAAAAGTCTTTAACAGAGGATTATGATAATCTTGAAAAAACACGCAGGGATATTGATGAAACCGCAGAAGAAATAGAAAAGATTACAAATAAGATTACAGATAAATGGGCTATAGCGGATGAGATTGATGAACTTGCAAATAAGCATAAGGCTATCTGGGACAAGATTTATGAGAATGCAGCTGATGAAGACCTTGCAATCGAGGATAATATAGAGTTTATCAAGTCTTCAAAGGCTATTACCGACGAGGAAAAGGAAACTCTCATAAAGGCAGAAGAAGAGCTTAAAGAGCTTAAAGAAGAGCATAACAATCAGTATAACAAGGTTGAAGAAGCTACCAAAGAGCTTACTGCAAAGCTTGACTCTCTTTACAAGGATGTGGAAACTCTTATGGATAAGATGCAGCCTTTAGCTAATAAGCTTGGTGAAGAGTTTAAGGAAAATTTCGGATTTGTAGAAATAATGCCTTACTAACCCCCAATTATTTACATATAAAAATTCATTAGGTAACCTCAGGTCCCCCAAAGCAGGAAAATTTCCATACTTTGGGGACTATTTTAAATTCATTTCAATGTTTATACTATTGTTTTTAATTATTCTGCATGTCATAATATATGTATAGCAGGTTTAACGGATTGGAGGCTGTTTATGGAAACTTCAAAATATATATACACCGATGAAACCATAACTCTTTATCATGGCTCAAAATCAGGTATTCAAGGTAATATTACACCCCAAAGCAGAGAACATTGTGATTTTGGAAAGGGGTTTTATATGGGAACTGAACAATCACAGCCTCTCACACTAATTTGTAACTATCCTAATTCCAGTCTTTATACATTAAATATCGACTTGTCAGAGTTAACAATCCTGGATTTAAATTTAGATTTAGACTGGGCATTGTTTGTAGCATATAATCGTGGTAAGATGGAAATGATTAAAGGCTTATCACTCTATAATAAGTATGCAGAATTAGGCAAAAACTGTGATATAATCTCAGGCTATATTGCAAATGATAGAATGTTTGTCGTACTGGACCGTTTTTTTAATGGGATAATCACTGATGTTTCACTTATTCATTGTCTTTCAGCATTAAAGCTTGGCAAACAATATGTTGCTTTAACAGACAAAGCCTGTAGCAAAATTAAAATTCTTAATGAACAAGTCTTAACGGAAGATGAACGAATGGAATTAAAGCAAAAAAGTGAAGAAAACCGTTCCAAAGGCATCAGTTTAGCTGAAGAAATCTGCAGAAAGTACAGGCGTGAGGGTAGATTTTTTGATGAAATACTGAATTTGGAGAATTAGCATGGAAAATTTTACAGTTGATAAAATGCAGCTTTGCGACATACAGGGCAGATTGTTTGAACTTGTTCTAAAAAAGGGTTATGACTGTCCTTATTTCATAGAAACCTTTATGAACAGTCGGGTCGCCTCCTGTCTTGATGATGTCTATGACAGATTACAATGGGCAGGAGAGGAATATATCCTTGAAGAGTTTGATGATGAGGTAAATGGTCTTAAAAAAGCCGGCACTGTTTTTGACAATGAAGCAATGTACTGGACAGGATATACCTATCGGTATTGGCATTATTATACAGGTGAAACAAGCAGTGAGATTTACAAAATTGCCGGTGCTAAGACTATGCACGAGTGTTGGCTTGGATTTCATACACTTGATGTAGAAATGGCTATTGACAAGTTGAAAGAAATTTATAGTCAGAAACAGGCTATGAATTTTTAACAGAATACTTACTAAATCAAAATTATTCACGCCATAGATCACAGAACTCTTATTCCACATAGTACAATAAGATAAATAGTTTCGGTCTGTGACTATGAGATGATATTACCAAACATCCTCTAAAACACATAATTTCAAACCTTCGGCTTGATTATGTGTTTCGAAGATGTTTTGTGAATAATTTGGGGTAAATTCATTATTATATTGCTCTTCTTATCCCATCTCCACCATTTCATCCACAATATTCATAGTAGAATCTCTGTGAGAAACAAGGAGTATGGTTCTGCCCTTGCTCTTTTCCCTCAGTGCTTTCAAAATGATTCCTTCATTCAGTGAATCAAGATTACTGGTCGGCTCGTCAAGTAAGATAAACGGTGCATTGTAAAGAAATGCTCTTGCTATGCCAAGCCTCTGCTTTTCTCCGCTTGAAAGCGTATCTCCGAGCTCTCCGACCTTAGTTTCATAACCGTCCCTAAGAGTCTCTATAAATTTATCTATTGAAGCAGCCTTTGCCGCTTCCTTTATCTCACTAAGCTTAGCCTCAGGCTTGCCAAGTGCTATATTTTCAGCTATTGTGCCTGTGAAAAGATGGGTTTCCTGTGTTACATAGCCTTCTAATTTTCTTAAATCCTCTGTGACAATTTTCTTAATATCCTTATCCGAAATTAAAATCTCTCCACTGTCAGTCTCCCAAAATCTCATAAGAAGTTTAAGGAAGGTAGACTTACCTGAACCGCTCGCCCCATGTATGCCTAAAATTTTATCCTTCTTTATATCCAAAGTAAAGTCTTCAAGTATCTTCTTATCTCCATAAGAAAAATTTACATTCTTAGCCTTAACCCCTGTAAACTTAGACAGAGAAATGCTATCCTTACCTGTTTCCACCTCTGCCACTTCAGGTTCTTCCTCAAGCAAGGCAAGTACTCTTTCTCCACTTGCAAGAGTCTGATTTAAGTTATTTGAAAGGGCTGAAAGTGCTACCACAGATCCAAAGGAACTCATCATTGCTACAGTACAGATTACTACAGCTTCAAACTCAATAAGGCTATTACTATAAAGAATAAGAGTTAAAAGTAACATTCCATATGAGAATAGCTGAATAGCTCCATTAGTAAAGCCTCTCTGTCTGCCCTCTGCCTCTGCAAGTTCTTCCTGAATTTTAGCTAAATTTACCGACTTGTCATAAATAGCCTTTTTCTTTTTCTCACCTGCTCCATATTGTATAGTTTCATCTATACCGCGAAGCTCGCCAAGTACAAAGCTTGATAACTCGCCAACGGCATTTCTGAATTTCATACCAAGCGTACTGCCCCTTTTACCATTTATAAGCGGTATAACTATACCTACTACAATATAAGCAATCAGTGCAAATATACCTGCCGCCAAAGAGTAACTCCCTATAAATACAACCATTATACCGGACACCACAAAAGCTATGGCTATAGGTGAAATCGTATGTGCATAAAATACTTCCAAAAGCTCAATATCAGTTGTTATTATTGAAATAAGATTACCCTTATCCCTGCCTTCAAGTTTTGCCGGACAAAGTTTTCTAAGGGCTGCAAATACCTTATGTCTGATAACGGCAAGCAGCTTAAATGCTATGAAATGATTGCAATACTGCTCTATATAGTGGAAAACTCCTCTAAATACAGCCACCAGTATCATAGCTGTCATAATATCGCTTATCTTACTTGAAACCCCGACATTTTCAGCAAGGTATTTTACCGTATCTGATAAGAAACCTCCTGTAGCCATTCCCAATGCCCCAGCCCCAAGTACAGTCAGTGAAATCGCACAGAGATAACCGGTCACTCCAAGTAAAATGGCTACTGCCATAACATGTAAAAGTGGTTTTATAAGAACTATAAGCTTGCCCATAATGGCTATACCGCTTCTGCGACCTTCTTTAATTTCCTCATATTCTATTTCTTCACCGGTCTCCACGCTGTCAGCCGCTACAGCTTTTCTTAAATTAGGCTTTAGCTCCTTTTTCTTAGCATAAGCTTCAAGGGTTGTCTGTGAGTTAAATAACTTTGCGTATTCCCCCTGCTTAGCTAAAAGTTCGGTATGTGTACCGCTTTCAGCTATTTTACCCTTATTCATCATATAAATATTATCTGACTCTATTACATTGTAAAGTCTGTGGGAAATCATAATTACCGTACGCTTACCTGCAAGGCTTCTTATTACTTCCATTATCATTTCTTCGCTTTCAGCATCTATATTGGAAGTAACCTCATCAAATATCATTACTTCCGACTTGGAAAGCAAGGCTCTTGCAAGGGCAAGTCTCTGTGCCTGTCCACCTGATAGATTGCCTGCTTTTTCAGCAATAAGAGTGTCAAGTCCGTCTCTTTCCTTAAAAAGTTCATCAAGGCGTACCTTCCTAAGTACCTCCCACAGCATTTCAGGAGTTGCATGTATGTTTGCCATCTTCAGGTTTTCTTCTACCGTTCCCTTAAAAATATAACCGTTTGATTTAACCAAGGTCACCTTTTTAAGAAGTGAAGCTTCATTTATATCTCTTAATTCCTTAGTACCAAGCTTTATACTGCCGCTGTAGCCTTTATTTCTACCTGAAATTATTCCGACAACCGTACTTTTGCCACAGCCTGACTCACCTACTATGGAAGTAAAGCTTCCTTTAGGAAAAAGCATATTTACATTTTTTAATATCTCTCGCTCTACATCATAATTAAAATTCACATTTTCAAAGTTGATTACAGGAATACCTTCCTCTGTTTCTTCTTCTCCCTTATCTCCTTCTTCTATATCAAGAAGCTCAAATATCTTGTCCGAGGCAGACATTCCGTTCATGGCTATGTGGAAATATGAGCCTAAAAGTCTAAGCGGAAGGAAAAATTCAGATGCAAGCAAAATTACTGTAAGCATTCCTGCAAGGCTTATTTCTCCCTTTAAAAAATAGTTTATTCCTACCAACATACCGACTGCTGCACCGCCATAAGCCAGTATATCCATTACTGTTGTTGAAAAAAGCTGCATAGTAAGCACTCTCATTGTAATTTTTCTAAAATGAGAAGCTTCCACATCCATTTCTTCAGCCTTTCTCTCATCCGCTCTATATATTTTTGAAGTTGTAAGCCCCTGTAAATTCTCTAAAAAAGTATCTCCAAGCTCTGAATAAACTCCCCAGTATTTCTTAAAAAGTCTTCCTGCTATTTTCATAACCGCTACTATGGAAACCGGAATAAATGGTACTAAAAGAAGAAGGACAAGGCTTACTACAAAATTTACCTTTATCGCAAGTATGATAAAAAGTATAACCGGAGCCGACATACTGTAGGCAAACTGTGGAAGATATCTGCCAAAGTAGGTTTCAAGCTGTTCAACTCCTTCTGAGCTTAACTGAACTACCTGCGAGGTTGAAACTTTTTCCCTATAACCTGCTCCAAGCCTTAAAAGCTTGTCATAAATCTTCTCCCTTATCACCCTTTTTACATCCACACTTGCAAGATAAGACTCTTTTGCTTCAAGCTCTTCACAGGTTACTCTGATTATATAAACTACTACAAATATTATAATCGCAATTAGAAGTGCATCTCTGTCAAGCTTGCCGCTTACAGCATTTTCAAGGACATTTGCAAGGGTAAATACAAGCACGATTTGCGATATTAAAGACAATATCTGTAATAAAATATGATAGATAATATGCTTACCGGCTTGTGACAAAAGTCCTATGAGTCTTTTTTTAATCATTTTCTCCACCCTCAATTTCTAAAACTTCAGTAACATTTTGTTTATCATCTATTTTTTTTATGCCAAATATAAAATAAATTATATGGCAAGCCCAAACTACTGCAAGAATAATCCTGCCGATTGGTACATTTTTCATCATAATGAAACCAAAACCCATTACCAAAGTAACGCAAAATATAATCCTAATTTTTGTTTTGACAGTCATTCCTTTTTTATTTACAAAGCTTTCAAGATTTTTCTTATAAAGCTCTGTTGAAATAAACCATTTATGAAGTCTGTCAGAGCTTTTAGCAAAGGCAAAAAGTGTCAGCATATAAAACGGAAATGAAGGCATTAGAGGCACTATAACTCCTATCGTACCTATGCCAAATCCTATAAAACCGATTATTACCCAAATTATTTTTATAATTTTATGTTTGTCCATAATGACCTCTTTCATTATAATAATTCCGCAAATAATCTTAGGAAAAGCTGTCCCAATCTGATTACAGATTTTCTACCTGTTTTGTATTCCTCTGTTACTTCCCTGCACTGCTTGAATGTTCTATTAAAATCTTCTTTTATGGCTATAGCACAGGTTTTATCCACTATAAAACAGCCATTTTCAAAACTATGATAAAGGCTTCTGTAATCTAAATTTATAGTACCGCAAACCGCCATTTTATCATCTGTTACGCTCATTTTCGCATGGCAAAAACCGGGAGTCCACTCATATATCCTCACTCCGTTTCTTACAAGTCCGTTGTAGAAAGAGCGTGTCACCCTGTATACCATCTTCTTGTCAGGAATACCGGGTGTGATTATTCTCACGTCTACACCTCTTTTAGCTGCAAGTGATATAGCCCTTGTCATTTCATCTGTAATTATAAGGTAAGGTGTCATAAAATAGCAGTATTTCTCGGCCTTGTCTGCCATACTTATGTACACATCCTCACCCACCTGCTCATTATCAATGGGAATATCTGCAAAAGGCTGGACAAAGACCTTTCCTTCTGCCTTATAATCATATTTTGGCAGATATTTTTCAAAATCTACATCATCCTTATCAGAACGCTTCACTGCATTCCACATTTCTAAGAAAGTGATTGTTAAAGACTTAACAGCATCTCCTTCAAGCCTTATTCCACTGTCTTTCCATAACCCATAAGGGTGAGTTATGTTAAAATACTCGTCAGCAAGGTTGTAACCTCCGGTAAAGCCAACCTTTCCGTCTACTACTGTTATCTTCCTGTGGTCTCTGTTATTTAAGAAGATATTAAGACCTGGCATAAACGGATTAAACACTCTGCAGGAAATCCCTAGAGCTTCAAGCCTTTTTGCAAAGTCTCTGTTGATAAAGCCTATAGAGCCGGCATCATCATAGAATACTCTTACTTCTACTCCTGCTTCTGCCCTCTCTAAGAGTACTTCTTCAATTCTTCCCCAGGAAAGGGCATTTTCTATGGCATGGTACTCCATAAAAATAAACTTCTCAGCTTTTTTAAGTTCTGTAAGCTGCGCTTCAAGCCCTGCTGCCGCATCATCATAGTAGGTTATATCTGTATTTTCATACAGGGGGTAGCTTGAAGTTCTGCTTATATAAGTAGCAATTCCAGCTGCGACAGGCTCTATCTCAGCCAGTTTTCCTATAATCTTTTTGTCTTCATGGAGCAGATGGAAAATCTGATCATCTATTTTCTTATATCTCTCCCTCATTATCCAGGTACCGCCATTTAGACCTATAAGGAGGTAGAGCGTGATACCGACTATAGGAAGTGCGAGTATAAGCACTATCCATGGCATTTTCATAGAAGAGGTCGTGTGTTTTCCATATATCACAAGTCCCAGAATTACAGAGAAAACTCTGGTTGTTATATTTATCCACTCAAAACTCTCATTGAGATTGATCATAAGCGAGACTATAAGGCCTATCTCAAGAAGAATGGAAAGTAAGACAAAACCCATCCGCTTTACGCCATTTCTGGTTTTGCCCTTGCTCTCTACTGTTTTTACTTTAGATGACATAACACCTCATATTCTTGTAAATGGTTTTCGTTTTCTTTATCATTTTAGCTTAATATGGGGATTTATGCAATTGAAAAAAAGATTTTAAAGGAATAATATTGCTCTTTTAACCAGTTTATATTATCATTTAATTGACATTAAAATAACTGGCAAACATATCACAATGACCTTAAAGAAGAAATTTATAATTCAGCTGTCGCAAAATTTGCGACAGTTCAAACAGAAATAGCTGATGACTATTTAATTTGAGAGAAGATTTTATGAATAACGAAATTATTATGTACAAAGACGGTGAACTTGAGCTTCCTGTGGAAGTAAGCCCGGAGAAGGATACAGTATGGCTTAACAGACAGCAATTATCCAAATTATTTGAAAGGGACATTAAAACAATTGGCAAGCATATCAATAATGCTTTGAAAGAAGAACTTGATAGCTCAGTTGTCGCAAATTTTGCGACAACTGCTTCTGATGGAAAAAAATATAATGTTGAGTATTACAACCTCGACATGATTATCTCCATAGGCTACCGGGTTAAGTCAGCAAGAGGTATAGCTTTCAGGCGTTGGGCAACTTCTGTACTTAAAGACTATATTGTAAAAGGCTATGCCGTTAATGAAAAACGCTTAACCATATTAAATAAAGTTGTTGAAATACAGTCAAATATTATAGCGAATGTCCTTGACCTTGAGTCAAGCGAAGTTCTTGCTGTCATTCAAAAGTACACTCTGGCACTTGAACTGCTTGATGATTACGACCACCAGAGGGTGACAAAGCCTAAGCACCCTAACAAAGAGGCTTATAAACTGACTTATGAAGAATGCCGCAAGCTAATTGATAGTATGTCTTTCTACAAATCTTCTGAGATTTTTGGCAGAGAAAAGAGTAAAGGATCTTTAGAAGCTATTATAGGCTCTATTTATCAGACTGCTTTTGGAGAGGAACTTTATCCTTCTGTACAGGAAAAGGCTGCAAATCTGCTTTATTTTATAGTAAAAGACCATCCTTTTACAGATGGCTGTAAACGAATTGCAGCAAGCATATTTTTACATTTTCTGAGGAAAAATGGGCTACTATTTAGAAATGAACAAAAAATCATATCTGACAGCACACTTGTAGCCATTACACTGCTTTTAGCCGAGTCAAAGCCTGAAGAAAAGGAAATTATGGTAAATGTTATTATGAATTTTTTGGAGTGGTAGATTTTATATACAAAAATCTGGCAGCTATACTCTAACTGCCAGCCCTTGTTTATGACTAATACTATTAATCTTCTTCAGAAAGATTATTATACTTTAATGAAAATACTATCTCACCTTTTTTATCTATGATGCTATATTTACCATCCTTTTTTACCCTCGCTATACCTTCTTTGAATTCATCAACATCATCATACTTTGGCTCTACTATTTCTTTACCTGCTTCATCTATATAGCCATATTTCTTATCCTTGCCCACTATCATAAGCCCTTCTGAAAAAGCATCACCTATATAATCATAGTCTAATTCAACAGCTGCCTTCGCTCCTGATGGTACTATAATCCCACACACCATTGCCACTATAAGAAATACACTTATCTTCTTTATAAATCCTTTAATCTTATTCATCTTAATTCTCCTTGCTTTTTATCTTTTTTATAACCTTAATTAACTCTTAGAACCTTTCCTTACCTGCATTTATGCTTTCTTCTATCATATCCCACAATATGTCTTTTAATACAGATATAAGACCTTTGTATCTTTCCCATGCTTCTCCGGAAAAAAGGTTATCAAGTTCAGGCAGACAGCCTTCTATCTTTTCTGCTCCTCTTAGTTTCCATTTAATTTCTGCCTTTTCAAAAGCTCTTTCTAAGAAGTACTGGTTAAGCATTGTATATGTACAGTATCTTGAAAATGTATATGAATCTGCTTCTCTTGCAAATCTTTCTCTAAAAAGATTTAATAGCTTTAAGTATTCTTTCTCTACAGCTTCTTTGCTATTATGTGTTTTCTCTGCATATTTCTTTATGTGAGGTTTCACAGCTTCATTTGCTGCCTCATACATATCACGCCTTATTCTATAGCCTGTTTCCATAATATCTATTGCTACATTTCCAACCATCTCGCCATATGCTGCATCATAAGTCGTAAGTCCGCCACGCACACCTACTAGACCGCCATAGTATCCATGGGAAAGTTTTCTAAGTATAGTCTTATGATTCTCTCCTATGTCTCTTAAATAATATGCATTACCGTACATCGCTACATAAGGTTTAAATACTTCATCAAATACTACTTTGAATGTCTCAAGCAGGTCAAAGTTCAATACATTAAGTAATTTTGCAGCCATATTTTGAATTTCTTCATACCGTGCATTGAACTCACAGGCTTCTTTAATCACTTCTTCAAATACAGCGACCGAAGCCTTCCTATATATTCTTTCCCATTTCCCTGTATCTTCAATGTCATCTTTATCTACAACTATCTTAGGCAACAGCAGTTCTCTATAATGTCTTTTAGCTATATTGGCCTTTACATCATCTTCATTGTGCTTTTCAAAATCGCTTAAAAGTTTCTTATAGTTCTCAAAGCCATCAAATCTCTTTATATATTTGTATTTGCCTTTCTCGTCCTTAGCTATAGCCTCATTATAATCTATGTCCTCATTGTCTTCGTACACTCCCGACAAGCCGTCACTTCTTACAGTTAAGAATACTGGTGCACTGTTAAGCATCTTGGTTATAAGACTTCCATATATTTCTTTGTTATTCTTTTTTAGCAGTGCATTTGAGCCTTCAATCCCTAAGAATACTATACCGTCAGCACCTGCCATTCCTCTTTCATTAAACAGCTTATCTATGAGCCACTTTTCTTCTTCAGATTTATCCTGATTTTCTTCGTTTTTATACCTTTTTGCTATTTCAGCATACATATTTGCCATGTCTTCTGGCGTTTCGTCTATAAATCCTCTTGTATCTCTAAGTTTAACTTTATTCTGGTTATACTTAGTAAGGACTTCCCATGACTTTGCAGATGCAGGTACTGTTATGTCTATAGCTTCTATCAGTCCTGAAGAGCTTATGTCCTGATTATTTATCACATTTTTCATAAATTCCAAAACATCTAATTCTCCCAGAATCTTTTTATATTCCTCAGACTTGATAAATCCAGAAGCTTCTTGTTCCAAATTTTCTGTTTTACTGAATATAGGAAAATACTTAGATAAGTTTTTCAATGCTTCTTTGTTCTTCTCAGCTTCAACCTCATCCATAATCCAGCTGATATAAGTAACAGCAGGCTTAGTTTCAGTGGCTTCTAGGATATAGTTCGTAGCTATCTTAGTCTGTCCAGACTCATTCTCTTCACAGCTGCTCTTAAGTTCCCGCCCATAGTCATCCTTAATAAGACTTGATATCCATGTACTTTTACCTGCCATGGACTCACCAACAACTACAATTTCATACATTTCTTTCTTGGTTTTCCTCCCATCAGATTTTATTTTATATCTTACTTGCTTAAAGCAGAATAAAATCAGGTTAATAAAGCTCTTATTTAAACACAAAAAGACTACCTAAAAGCCTAAACTCTCAGATAATCTTCCTTTATACAAAATTTATTCAGTTTATAACACAGTCCATCAAAAATGAACGCAACTATACTATAGGTAGGTAGGTAGGTAATTTTGCACCATATCCATAACTCTGTCAAGTCCTTTCATTTTTGTAGCTGTCAGTTACATTTTACCATACTTTTTAGATTTTTCAAGGGAGAGGTATTTATTTTTCCTCAATATTGTCATCTAGTGCCGAATTTGCTATATTTTTTTATGTTGTCGCTCTCCCATAATTATACACTAAGTTTTTTGTAAATATCCCCCCTTGATCCTATATCAATGACATATACAAGCAATTCACTGTCTATAATTCTAAAAACAGCCCTATAGTCACCTATTTGCAGTCTGAAGATATCTTCATAGGTTTTAGAATAAAACTTCTTCACATCATAAAATTTAATATTCTCCTTGTCTTCTGCTAATTCTTCAAATACTTTGAAAAACCTGATACCTATCGCCTTGTTTTTCTTTATGAATTTTTCAGCGGTTTTTGAATACTTAATCTTGTAAAAGTTCATCTAAGTTAAGTTCCTTTCCGCTTAAATTATCAAAGTCAATATTCAAAGCTTCAATTTCTTCCTGTTCATGTTTGTCCATATAAGTGCAATTTGCATTTATATACTCTAACAGGCTCAAATTCTCGCTTTTAGCAATCGCTTTTAATGCAGTATCTCTTAAAAATTCAGAAAAAGACATACCGCATTTTTTAGCGTAATCATTAATAGTTTCATAAGCTGTAGCAGATAAAGTGATATTTTTTCTAACCATGTTCATAGCATCATCTCCTTATATCTCTATTATACATACTATACACATTATATCAACTTATCTTTCTATATTCTTGTACCTCAAGTTCATTCCTCAATCTCTAAAAACCGTTCTCTTCCCTTCTCAGTCAAATCATAAATATTTTTATTTATATCTATCCTTATTAACCCTCTCCTAATGAGCCTTCCTGCTATTTTATCAACCTCAGCCTGTTTCCATTTAAGATGATTTCTAACCGAAACTAATCCAAGTTCTTCACATTCTTCTTTTTTGCCGCTGTGGTTTCCTATATGGATAAGAAAAAGTTCGGGCTTTAATTCACTCTTTCTCTTAAACCTTAAAATCAGGGCAGTTATCAGTCCTTCTCTGTTAAATAAGAAAGTAATTAAAAATGTAACTCCTGCGACTGCTGCCGTCATTCCCGACATAGATACATTCATAAGAAGCGAAAGCACATAGCCTATACTAGAATTAATAACTGCATAGCCTACCGATATAGCTATCATCACTTTCAAATCTTTACTTATAAGATAGGCTGCCGCACCCGGAGTAATAAGGAATGAAACTACCAGAATAGCACCCACCGCATCAAAGGCTGTAACTGCTGTAAGTGATGAAAGTGTCATCAAAGCGTAAAATAAGGCAACTGAAGAAAAGCCTGCAAGCTTTGCAAAGCCTTTGTCAAAAGTCGTTATTTTAAGTTCCTTGAAAAATATAATTATAAATAGTAAATTTACTATAAATAATATCCCCATTTGTACAAATGCCTTAGGTAAGTCCATTCCAAGAAACTCCGTTCTGTTTAACGGAGCTATTATGACCTCTCCCATAAGCACTATATCCGTATCCAAATGCACATTTCTGGCAAACTTTGTAATAAGCACTACTGCAAGGGCAAAAAACATAGGGAACACTATGCCTACCGCATCATCATTTTTAACAAGACCCGTTCCTGACAAAAATTCCACCACAAAAACTGTAATTACACCAAATAAAGCAGCCCCCGCTATCAAAAGCGGAGAGCCTACATCTTTTACTATAAAAAAAGCAAGAACTATGCCAAGCAAAACTGAATGTGAAATTGCATCTGAAACCATCGACAGTTTTCTAAGCACCAAAAAAGGGCTTAAAAGGGCACAAGCTGTAGCAGTCGCTATAAGCACAAAGAGGGACTCATAGGATATGCTAAAATAAGATATTAAGGTATCAATCATTTCCTTCCTGCCTCCTCATCTTTATATTTGAAATCATGCCATGAGGGCCTATTACAAGCGAAATTACAGCAAAACTTCCCATTACAAGAATAATGGTCGCTCCGGTACTCATTCCGTCATATACGGTAGAAATATAAGTTCCGATAAGGGCGGAAATCCCTCCATTTACACCGGCTATAATTAAAACTTTGCTGAATTTATTACTCCACTGCAGGGCTGTAATTGCAGGGATTATAAGAAGAGATGATATTAGAATTGCTCCAACCAGTTTAAGCCCTGCCGCAATTATTCCCATTGTCATCACAAGAATTATCCCATATAGCAAAACCGTTTTTATACCTATGGTTCTTGCATAAATTTCATCAAACAAAAACAGCTTGATTTCCTTGTAAAACAATATAAGCAAGATTAATGTCGGTATCCCTATATAAAGTATAAGCCTTACATCATCCTTCATAATGTAGGCAGCCTGCCCGAAGATATAGCTTGAAAGCCCTGACTGAGCTGCATCTTTATAAGCACTGTTTCCCTGAATATGGCTCTTTAATACCATGCCTATTCCAAAAAATGAAGATAAAATTACAGCAAGTATCGCATCAAGTTCAAGCTTTGAATTTTCTTTTATTGCCTGAATAAGCATGAAGGCAGTAGTACCTGATACTACCGCCCCCAAAGTTAAAAGCACAGGCTCTCTTTGCAAAAAGAGCATAAAAGACAGGACAATGCCAGGAAATGCCGCATGCCCTATGGCATCTCCTATAAGAGACTGCCCCTTAAGCACTGTAATACAGCCAACTGCACCGGCTATGGCTGCAAGCAAAAATGTTCCGCTTCCAACTATTAAAAAAGAATAACTGGTAAGTACATCCATATTAAACATGTTTCATCATCGCCTTTTCTAAGTTCTCATTTGTAAATACCTTATCTACCTTGCCTGCTGCCACTACCCTTTTATTGATAATAACAACATGGTCAAAATATTCCCTTATTGTAGCAAGGTCATGATGGACTATTACAGCAGTTTTTCCCTTTTTCTGCTCTTCTTTTACAAAATCTATAATTACCTTCTCCGTAACCTTATCTATGCCTGCAAGCGGTTCGTCCATAAAGTACAAATCCGCTTCCTGTGCTATAAGCCTTGCTATAAATACCCTCTGTCTCTGTCCGCCGGAAAGCTTGGATATCTGCCTGTCCTTAAACTCATACATTCCTATTCTTTTAAGTGCAGCCTCCGCCTTTTCCCTGTCCTCCCTCTTAGGATGCCTGAACCAGCCAAGATGTACATACCTTCCCATAAGTACCACATCCATAACCGTAGTCGGAAAATCCCAGTTTACCTCAGAAGTCTGTGGAATATAGGCTATTTTCTTCTGAACCTTTTTAAGCGGCTCTCCCATAATCAAAATTTCACCTGAAAGTTTTTTTTGAAGTCCCAATATTCCCTTTATTAAAGTAGATTTACCTGCTCCGTTAGGTCCTATAACTGCCGTGACAGAGTTCTTTATTATGTTTATATCATTATCTCTAAGTACGGGTTTGTCGTGGTAGGCTATGGTCAAATCCTCCACCTTCACTATGACTTCTTCCATGCCTGCCACTCCTTTCTTATTTTAAGTTCTCTGTAATTAATTTTACATTGTGTTTATACATATCTATATAGGTATCACCACTCTGTCCCTCCGGTGCAAGTGAGTCTGAGAAAAGTTCGTTTCCTTCACCGCTTACAACTTTTACATCAAAGCCTTTAGCCTTGCAAGCCTCTTTTAACTTCTCCATTCTTGCCGGATCAGTGGTGGATTCTGCAAATATCGCCTTTACCTTATGTTCTACTATAAAATCCACAGTTTTATCTATGTCTTTGTTTGCAACCTCTGAATCGGTACTTACACCCTGTGGTGCTACAACTTCAATATTATATCTTCTTGAAAAATAATTAAAAGCATCGTGAGGTGTAATTAAATATCTGCCACCTTTAGGAAGTTCATCAAGAGCCTTCTTATTTTCTTCATCAAGAGTTGTAAGTTTTTCTAAATAATCCTTGGTATTCTTTTCTATTTCATCCTTCTTCTCAGGTAAAAGTTCAGCAAGCTTGGCTCCCGCATTTGATGCAGCCTCTTTATAAAGGTCTATATCAAACCAAAAGTGAGGGTCTATTATAGTCTCCCCGTCCTCTTCCATTTTACCTACCTTATCTTCAGAAAAAGTTGATGCAACAGCATAGCCTTTCTTTTCAAGGACTTCCTGCATCTTTCCTTCAAAGTGAAGTCCATGGAAAAGCACCATATCAGCTTCTGATATCTTCTTTAAGTCCTCAGGCTTTGCCACATAAAGATGTGGATCTTCTCCGGCAGGAATGATAAGTTCTTTATCTACCATATCGCCTGCCAACTGATTTACCATATCATATAAAAATGAAGTAGTAACTGTTACTTTCTTCTTTGTCATCTGAGAGTCAGTCTCTCCTGAACTTCCCATCGCACCGGAACTCATAGTACTTTTAGAGCCTGTATTTTTATTAGAAGTCATTGCCTCTCCCTGACTTCCTGATTTAGCCGAACTCATTGTATTCTTATTAGTGCCGCCTGTTTTTCCACAGCCTGTTAAAAGCATAATTCCTAACAATAAAAATAATAATGTCTTTCTCAATTTGTTTTATTCTCCTTTTTTGGTAAAATTTCAAGCTTGATTTTAGTTAGTCTTAACTAACTAAGTGATAGTATATTATTAAGAAGAAGATATGTCAAGTGGATTTTATTCACTTTTATTATTAATTATGCAAAAAGTCACAGGCAAGATTATAAAAATCTTGCCTGTGACATAAGTTAAACATTATTCTTATCTGTTAATATTAATGCTTACTTTTTAGCTTTTACCATAAGCTTTTCAAGTATCTTAGCTGCAAATTCCTCAGAAATTTTCTTTTTAGCATTTTTAAGATCCGACTTTTTAAGAACGCCTGCCTTAACAAGGGCTGCAACATAAGATTTTGCCCATTTAGATGTTTTTACTCCGGCAAGGAATTTCTTAACATCCTTTTTATTAGCCTTAATAATTACTTTCTTACTTACCAGTTCCTTAGCAAACTGTTCAAGAGTAAGACCTTTAGTTCTGTTAATCTTCTTCTGAATAGATAAAGCCTTAGTCTTGTTATTCTTATTAAGCTTATTAACTAATGTGGTAAATGCAGTTTCTCTAACAGCACCTTCAGGAGTTGAATCTTCTGTTATCTCTGTTGTAGTCTCCGGTTTAGTCTCTGCTTCTGTAGAAGGCTTATCTGCTACAGGTTTATCTGTTGTAGAATTATCTGTTGCAGGCTTTGTTTCTTCTACAATAGGAACTACAGGATTTACATTATTGTTATTCTGTGTCTTATTTTCCTCTACAACAATATCAATCTCAGCTTCTTTACCCTGATAGGTTACTTTTACCTTCTTATCATCTAAGCTAAGAGCTTCATCCTGTGAAGGCTTAAAAGTAAATTCAGCCTTATTATTTTCATTAAAACTTATTCTTTCAGCAGTTTCATCCGAATAGCGGATAAGCAGTTCCAAACCGGCTGCTTCAAATCTTTCGCCTACCTTATAAATAGTTTTCTTAGGATTTTCTGCAACAAATATAGTTTCAACCCTCTTAAGATTCTGAACAATTTCAAATGTTTTTTCAAGCTTTCCGTTGTATTTTATAATACCCGTAATTTCTACTTTTGCAGTACCTGCCGCAGTATTATCAGAGTATTTAACCTTGTAGTCAATACCTGTCCTGAGAACTGTACCTTCTCTTGTTACATTAACTTTTGGCATTACAGGATGTTTTTCGTTTACTACATCTACTGCAATCTTACCGTCAGCATTAAGTCCTTCAATCTCAAGTTTAGAGTTAGCCTCTTCAATCTTCTCACGATTGTCTGCAAGCATAAGCTTTAATTCACCGACTGAAGCATGTTGGTCATTACCTGAATCCGCATAAGTGTGTACTCCCACAAGCCTTATATTATTTGTCTTAACCGGTGTGTCAAATTTCACCTTATACCAATCCGTCTTACCACGCTGCCATTTTCCATCCGCTACTTTATTCCAAGTATTATCAGTCAAAGCTTTAGCTTCAATTCTATAGTCAGTTATAAATCCATTAGAACCGTAGTAGGTTCTTGGATGATACCAAAATTCAGATATTTCTTCTACTCCCTCTAACTCAAGGCTTATAGTCCTTGACTCTTCAGTAGTAGCTTTCTTCCCGTTTCTCCAGTCTGTATGCCAATGTGTATCAATCCTTCCGTCAACTGCATAGGAAGCAGGTCCTTCATTTCCGTTAGCAGGTTTAAGTTCACTTCCTGCTGTAGCGGTAATCTTTTCTCTTGGATACTCTCTAAGTTCTTCTGCCTGTTCATTAACTTCTTTATCCAACTTAATCACAAAAGTTTCTCTTGTATTATGATCCTCAGACTCAATAAGTATTTTTACTTCATTGTCGTATACAGGAAGAACGGTATAAGCTGCATTGTTTACAGTTGTAATGTCTTTTAATTCCACTACCTGTGCAGGAGTTTCGTATCTTCCGCTTGCAAGTACATCAGGTGAAAGTGCTTCATCATTTACTGTAAGAGATGCTAACTTTGCTTCACTTCCCACATTGAAAGAACTTGTTACACCTAAAAGTTCAACTTCTGTAATACCGGTGCAGTTATGAGCCTTCATCTTAGGTTTGGATGAGTTAGTTATCAAAAGTTTAACATAGGTTGCTGTTATAGGTGAAAAATCATAAGTATAAGGAGTTACTCTTGCTTTTTCAGTACCTATAGTTTCTTTCACCTCGACATCCTTCCAATCAGAGTCCGCTCCGGTTTCAGATATCTGAAATTTTATTGTTTCCTTATCAGGATACTGCATAGCCCAGTTATCTTTTCCAAAATGTATAACAGCTTTACCTAATTTTGTCTGTGTTAAGAAAGAAAAAATTATTTCCGCTTTCGTCTTACCCTCTTGTGAATATTTGTAGTTTGTCCATACAGTTTTATTATAGTCACCAACACTATCACCTATTGTAGTACTTCCATCTTTTATTGCCTGAAGATTGTCAGACTGTTTATCATTAGGTATATTCTGTGAAAGTGTCGCATCTTTGGTCATATTGGAGCCAAGTGTCAATTCTTCTTCCAAAACTCTTATATTGGCTGTAATCGAAATTTCCTTGCCAAGTACATTAGCTTTTCCATTTACAGCTATAACGCCTGCTGTTTCGTACTTATCAGCTGTAACTTCATCCCAAGTTACAGGGAAACTCACATTAAGAATCGTTCCGTTCATAAGTACTGCCGGTCTGGACTCAGGAAGTTTAACTGATTTGCCCTTAGGTGTTGCTGTAGAATAATTAAGCAATCCGCCTATTTCATCTATCATAGTTACATATACGGAAACCTTATTATTCTCAACCATTCCTGCAACTGTAAATGTGCCATCTTTTTCTACAAGTTCTTCATTAATTTTATCCCAAACTACATTTTTTTCTGCATTTGTACCATCACTATAACGCACTACAATTTTTTCCGGAAGTACAGGCAGATTTCCTTTTTTTACATAGTAGTTCTTAGACATGAGGAAACCTTCTACTACCTTTGTTTCTTCTCCAACCTGAACCGCCTCTGCGGTTATATCCACTTTAGCTTCTTCAAGTCCTACAGCCTTCGCCTTTACGGTTATTGTTCCCGCCTTTTTATTTGACTTAACTATAGCAAGAACTTTACCTGCATGTACCTTTCTTCTAAGACTGTTGTATGGGGTGTGGTCAGGAGAACTTCCATTATCAACACCTACTATCTTGCCTTCACCTTCTACAGAGAAGATAATTTCATTGTTAGCGTTAGGAACTGTATTTCCGGCTTCATCTGTTACATCTACTGTAATATAAGAAAGATCTTTACCGTCAGCCTTAATTCCTGTCCTATCAGCACTAACTTTAAGTTTTACAGCTTTATTTGTAGTATTTATCACGGAGCGTCCATCAGTATTATTTATTATATTTCCGCTCTCATCATAAGCTACAGCCTCTAATTTACCTGCCTCAAAAGGAACTTCCCAAGTCATATAAAGGCTCTTATGTCCGCTTTCTCCCTCAACTGTCTGATATTTATATCCTACACCTGTAGTATTCTTCTTAAATTTCTTTTTGCCTTGAGATTTACCGTTGAGCTTTAATTCCACTTGGGCAGCATCAGAATAAACTACTACTTTTACCTTTCCATCATGTGACTTCTGCACTACATCTTCATTCCAAGCAGGAAGCACATGCAGGGTACGCTTTTTGTCATTCCACTGACTCTGATAGAAATAGTAACTATCTTTAGGAAAACCGGCTGTATCTATTATACCGAAATAAGAATTCTTAGGTGATGGCCAAGCACCCTGTGCACCCGGTACTGTGCCGTTAGCAGGAGTAGGCTCACCTATGTAGTCAAAGCCTGTCCATACATACTCACCTGCTACAAAATCTCTAGTTATTACATCATACCAAGCTTCACTTGCAAGTGCTCCCCAGCCAACCTTAGAATGGTCATAAGAAGTAAGCTGTTTATCTGAATTCAACTGTGCCTTAGTATAATTATTATATGTGTAAACACCTCTGCTGTTTACAGAAGAAGCCGTTTCAGAACCATATAGCAGCCAATTTGGGTATTCTTTATGTATCTTATCATAACTCCTTCCGTCAGAATAATTAGTTCCTGACATACCTCCGGCTTCAGTAAGCTGGTTACCTATATCTATATGGTCATTATATCCGCCTTTTACATCATTGCTGCCTATAGTAAACATTCTGGTATTATCTGCTTCTTTACCCCATTTAATAAGTTCTTTTGCTTTATCTTTATATCCTCCTCCCAGAGCATCCTGTTGGATTTCATTTCCAATAGACCACATAACTATTGCAGGAGCATTCTGTCCTCTAGCTATGGCAGCTCTTAAATCAAATTCAGCCCAAGTCATATTAGAATTTCCACCGATTATTTCATTATTTGCTTCAATACGCTTGTTGAACCATTTTGAATAATCATTATAATTTCGATTTTTAGTGTTCATCCAACCGTCAAACATTTCCTCAATAAGGAGAATACCCTTTTCATTACAGATATCTATAAGTACCTGTGAAGCAGGGTTATGTGTTACTCTTATTGAATTACAGCCCATATTTTGAAGGATTTCTACCTGACGCTCCGTAGCCCTTTTATAAGCTGCCGCACCAAGTGCACCTTGGTCATGGTGCATACATACACCCTTTAATTTAACAGGTTTTCCATTTAAGTATGTACCCTTATCTTTATCAGCACTAAACCACCTGAAACCATAGTCGCTGTCATAAGTATCTATTACTTCTTCCCCCTGCATTACTTCTACACGCACTGTGTAAAGATTAGGATTTTCCGTATCCCAAAGTGCAGGAGAATTAGCCATAAGACTTAAAGAAATATCGGAAACAGCACCGGCTTTTAAGGATGTACTTTCTAACTCGGTACTTCCTATAACTTCAGTTTCACTGCCCTTCTTAAATATCTTAGCCTTTACTTTAACATCTTTATTTTCAGCTAAAGCATTTACCAACTTTGCTTTTATATCCACCTTCACATTAGTCTGCTCGTTTGCAAGTTCAGGTGTTTCTATCTTTACTCCATTTAGCCCTACATGCACCTTATTCATTATCTGAAGCTTTACATCTCTGTAAATACCGCTTCCTGAATACCAGCGGCTTGAAGGTGTCTGATGATTCACTTTGACTGTAACTACATTGTCAGTTCCGTCAAATTTAAGGTGTTTGGTAAGATCAAACGAAAATGGAGTATAACCATAAGGATGACTTCCCAAACGGTATCCGTTTACCCAAACAGTGGCATCCATATATACACCGTCAAAATCAAGACGAAACTCTTTATTTTGCATGTCACTTGTAAGACTGAAATGCTTTCTATACCAGCCTATACCGCCGGGAAGATAGCCGCTTTCAGCTTCCAAATTCCTGTTAAATTCCTGATAGATACTATAATCATGAGGAAGATTTACCCCTGTCCACTTTGAATCATCAAAGCTTAAACTCTCTGCATTACTCGCATCTCCAAGATAGAATTTCCAATCCTCATTAAAATTCTCCGTACGCTTTGATTTCTTTGAAAATGAAGTAAGATTAACAACCTCTTTTTCAGAACTCATCTGTACCATAGACTCCGACCTTACCCGTTCGGCATAAGCTTTGTCTACTGTCAGGTTAGCTGTTACTCCCTGAAGTAACAATGATACAGCTAAGGCTGCTACCAAACTTTTCCGCTTTCTCATGCTTTACCTCCTTAAAGCTTAGGTTAAATTTTGTCAAAAAGTGTCAAGCGACTTTTTTTGTATATTTTTATAGATATCAACAGTATTATACACTATTTCTTATAAGATTTTCTACATTTTTTTTGGAATTTCTATAAATATTTTTATATATATGTCAATTTTATCATATATCAGCTGTTTTAAATGTTAAAATTAATTTTATTTTTATAAAAATATTATTATAATACCTGCTTTTAAGACTGAAAATAAGGCTGTCACCTTAATATTATAAAAGCAACAGCCTTACTATATCTTATATTTTCAGTTTTTACTTTTTAGGCTTTATCATAAGCTTTTCAAGTATTTCTACGACAAATTTTTCAGAAACCTTCTTTTTGGTATTTTTAAGAGTTTTCTTGTTAAGCACACCTGTTTTTACAAGGGCTGCCATATATGTTCTTGCCCATTTGGATGTCTTTATCCCCTTTAGGAATTTATGTGCCTCTTTTTTGCCTACCTTTGCAATTATCTTTTTATTTACTAATTCCTTAGCAAACTGTTCAAGAGTAAGCCCCTTACTTCTATTAAGTTTCTTCTGAATATATTTTGCCTTAGCCTTGTCTTTTTTATCAAGCTTTATAATAAACCTGCTAAATATATCTTCTTTAACAGCACCCTGAGGAGTTAAATCTTCTGTTATTTCCGTATCAGAAACACCGGGCTTAGCTTTTGGTTTGGTAGTTCCCGACAAATCATTATTTGTATTGCTTTGTCCACCGCCGCCTGAAAAAGAAGGTCCTGCATATCCGCCGTTTCCGGTGTTGCCGCTGCTATTATTGTTGTTACCGTTTCCGGCATTTCCACCGCTGTTATTGTTGTTACCATTTCCGGTATTTCCACCGCTGTTATTGTTGTTACCGTTTCCGGCATTTCCACTGCCGTTATTGTTGTTACCGTTTCCGGCATTTCCGCCGCTGTTATTGCCGCTGTTTCCACCGCCGTTACCGTTATTATTCGGTTTGTTTTCTTCTACTACGATATCAACTTTTGCTTCTTTTCCCTGATAATCAACAATTACACTGTAAGCTCCCGCCTTTAATTCTTCATTTAATGACGGTTTAAACTTAAATTCAGCCTCATGTCCCTCAAAACTTACACTATCGGTTGTTTCATCTGAATAATTAAGAGTAAGTTTCAAACCGCTCGGGTCAAACTTTTCCCCTTCTTTGTAAGCAGTCTTTTTAGGATTTGCCGCAATAAATATAGTTTCAAGCTCTCTTGCCTTCTGTATAATTTCAAAATCTTTTTCAAGTTTTCCGCTATATTTTATTATACCTGTAATTTCAACTTTAGCCATACCGACAGCTGTATTATTAAGATATTTAAGCTTATAATCTATTCCTTGTCTGAGCATTGAACCGTCATACATTACCTTAACCGCAGGTCTTACCGGATATTTCTCATTCACTTTAACTACTTCAATCTTTCCGTCTACAAGCCCTTCAATCTCTATACTTGAATTGGAAACATTTAATTCATCTTTCTTATTCGCAAGCATCAGCCTTAACTCTGCTGCTGATGCATGTTTATCGTTCCCTTTATCCGAATAAGTATGTACCGCTACAAGCCTTACATTCTTCGTTTTAACGGAAGTGTCAAATTTAGCCTTCTGCCACTTCTCTTCTCCCTGTTTCCAACTGCCTTCAGATACCTTAACCCACTTATCTTCCGTCAAGGATTTAACTTCAACCCTGTAATCGGTTATGAAGCCGTTAGAACCTCCATAAGTTCTAGGATAATACTGAAGTTCAGCTATTTCTTCCGCTTCAGTCAGTTCAAGATTTATCGTCCTCTTTTCAGGAGTATCTGCCTTTTCACCCCAAAAACTGTAGTTTGTATGCCAATGTGTATCAAATTTACCGTCTATTACATATTTGGCAGGTCCTTCATGTGCATCACCGTTATCATACTCACTTACAGCTATAGCCGTAAGGTTTTCTCTAGGGTATTCTTTAAGTTCCTCTTCTTGTCCTTGTGTTTCCTGATTAAACTTAATCACAAATTTATTTTTGTTCTTATGATTCTCCGACTCAAGAAGTATCTTAATTTCATTCTGATACTCAGGAAGTAGGGTATATGCCGCATTACCTGCCGTTTTAATCTCTTTTAACTCAACTATTTGAGCAGGAGTTTCATATATACCTTTTTCCAAAATTTCTAAAGAAATGACTTCATCATTTATAGTCAAAGCTTCTAATTTTGCTTCATCGTTTTCACTGTAAGAACCTATTGCACTTTTTAATTCAACTTCTGTAATCCCCGTACAAGCTTTCTTACCGGTATTAATAGCCATTGCCGTATTTGTTATACAAAGCTTTACAAATGTTGCATTTACAGGAGAAAACTTATAGGTATAAGGTTTTACATCACCATTTTCATTTCCTATCTCTTCTGCTGTTGTAACATCCTGCCAGTTAATATTATCCTCCGAAACCTGAAGCCTTGTCTTTCCCGGGTCAGGATACCTTATACTGTTATTATCTTTTCCAAAATGAATGACAGCCTCACCTATTCTCTGCTGTGTATCAAAAGCAAAGGTTATCTCAGCCTTTGTATGTCCTTCCTGTGAATATTTATAGTTTGACCATATTGTTTTATTGCCGAATATTGTACCTATGCCCTTTGAAATTTTTCCGTCCTTTATTGCATCAAGGTTATCAGACTGCATATTAGCCGGTATGTTTTGTGAAAGTGTTGCAACTCCTGCAACATTACTGCCAAGAGTTATCTTTTCTTCCTGAACTCTTACACTTGCCGTAATTTTAAACTCTTTACCGAGTACATTAGCCTTTCCGTTTACTGTTATATTTCCCGCCTCATTATATTTTGAAGCAGGAACATCTTCCCACTTTACCGGAAAACTTACAGGAAGTTCCGTTCCGTCTTGTAAAACTGCCGGTCTGGAATCAGGGAGTTTTATAGGGGTATCCTTTGGCGTAGTAGCGGAATAATTAAGCAATCCGCTTATTTCATCAATCATGGTTATATTTACACTAACCTTTTTATCTGCTGTCCTTCCTGTTACCTCAAAAGTTCCCGTATCGTTAATAAGTTCATCCTTAATTTCATCCCATACTACATTTTCTTCAATGCTGTCTCCATTTGTGTAGCGTGCTGTAAGTGTAGCAGGGAGTAAAGGTCTGTTTCCTTTCTTTACATAGTAATTCTTAACCATGTAAAAACTTTCTATTATATTTTTTTCGCCGGAATTATTCAGTGCTTCTGTAGTTATAACCGCCGTTTCGCCGGTTAAGCCTTTTGCTTCAGCCTTAACGGTTATAGTTCCGGCTTTTTTATCGGACTTAACTATAGCTAACACCTTACCCGCATGAGCTTTTCTTGTAAGACTGTTATAAGGAGTATGATCCGGAGAACTTCCGTTATCGGTACCTGCTATAGTACCTGCTCCTTCTATAGAAAATTTAATTTCATCCTTAGCATCCGGAACAATGTTACCTTCCTCATCCGTCACATCAACTGTAATATAAGAAAGATCCTTTCCGTCTGCCGTAATTTTATTTCTGTCCGCCTTTACTACAAGCTTTGCAGCAGCCTTAGTGGTTTTTACCATAGAGCGTCCGTCAGTATCGGTTATACGATTTCCTTCCTCATCATAGGCTATAGCCTCCAAAGTACCGTCCTCGTAAGGAACTTCCCAAGTCATATAAAGATTTTCATGACCCGGCTGTCCATTAACCGTTTGATATGTATAGCCTGCCTTTGTTGTTATTTTCTTAAATTCCTTTATGCCCTGTGACTTTCCGTTTAACTCTAAATCTACCTTTGCAGCATCAGAATAAACTACTACTTTAACCTTATTTCCGCCCGACTTTCTCACTACATTTTCATTCCATGCAGGAAGTATGTGTAATGTATGTTTTTTGTCATTCCACTGACTTTGATATAAATAATAACTGTCCTTTGGAAAACCTGCCGTATCTATAATTCCGAAATAAGAATTTTTAGGAGAAGGCCAGCTGCCTTGTGCACCGCTACTCATACCGTTTGCGGGAGTAGGCTCACCTATATAGTCAAACCCTGTCCATACATATTCACCCGCAACAAAATCTCTTGTTATTACATCGTACCACGCTTCACTTGCAAGTGCTCCCCAAAAAACTCTTGAAGCATCGTACGAAGTAAGCTGTTTATCTTTATTTAAGGTAGGGTGAATCAGCCCACTACCCGCAACTTCTGTATAAACTCCCCTGCTGTTTACGGAAGAAGCTGTTTCAGAACCATATAATAACCAGTTAGGATAACTTCTGTGCAGCTTATCATAACTTTTGCCGTCTGAATAATTAGTTCCCGACATACCGCCGACTTTAGTAAGCTGATTTGCGATATTTATATGTTCAGAACTGCCAAATGGGCTTTTAACCTTATTACTGCCTATTGTAAGCATTCTTGTACTGTCAGCTTCTCTACCCCACTTTATCAAGTCTTTTGCTTTTTCTGAATATCCGCCGCCGCTTGCACCTTCCTGAATTTCATTACCGATAGACCACATAACTATTGCAGGTGCATTCTGTCCTCTTGAAATAGCCGCCTTCATATCAAACTCAGCCCAAGTCATATCCGCTTTAGCACCTATTAATGTATTATCTGTTTCTATCTTCTTTTCAAACCATTTACCATAATCATTAATATTGCCGTTTTTTGAGTGCATCCAACCGTCAAATATTTCCTCCACAAGGAGAATACCTTTTTCATTACATATATCTATAAGCACCTGTGAAGCAGGGTTATGTGTAACTCTGATTGAGTTGCAGCCCATATTTTGAAGGATTTCTACCTGACGCTCCGTAGCTCTTTTATAAGCTGCAGCACCAAGTGCACCTTGATCATGGTGCATACATACACCCTTTAATTTAATATTTTTACCATTTAAATAAGTTCCCGTATTTTTATCAGCACTAAACCAACGGAAACCATAGTCACTCTCATAAGTATCGACCACCTCTTCCCCATTAAGTACCTCTACTCGTACAGTGTAAAGATTAGGTGTTTCCGTATCCCAAAGCTTTGGCGAATTTGCTGTAAGGTTAAGTAAGATATCTGAAACCTTACCTGCCTCGGCGGTTCTGACTTCTGATATTCCTTCACCTATGCTCTCTGTAGCCTCTTCACCTTTTTTAAATATTTTAGCTCTTACTTTAACTTCTTTAGCCTCATTTAGGGCATTTACCACTTTTGTATTTATCTTTACAGCCACATTCTGTGTATTTTTATCTAAGTTAGGCGTTTCTATCTTTACTCCGTTTAAGTCCACATGTATCTTATTCATTATCTGAAGCTTTACATCTCTGTAAATTCCGCTTCCTGAATACCAACGGCTTGACGGTGTTTTGTGATTTACTTTTACCGCAATCACATTATCACTTTCATCAAATTTAAGATATTTGCTGATATCAAATGAAAATGGAGTATAGCCATAAGGATGATTTCCTAAATACTGACCGTTTACCCAAACTGTAGCATCCATATATACGCCGTCAAAATCTATACGAAACTCTTTATCCTTCATCTCCTCTGAAAGATTAAAATGTTTCCTATACCAGCCTATGCCGCCGTCCAAATATCCACTTTCAGCTTCCATACTGCGAAGAAATTCCTGATGTATACTGTAATCATGCGGAAGGTCTGTCCCTGTCCATTTTGAGTCATCAAAATTAGGTACTTCCGCATTACCTGCCTCTCCCAAATAAAATTTCCAATCATCATTAAAACCCTCAGTACGCTTTGAATCTTTTGAAAATGAAGCCAAATTTACAACTTCCTTTTCTGAACTCATCTGTACTGTAGAATCAGACCTTACTTCTTCAGCATAAACTCTATTTCCTGTTATGCCTCCTGACACTCCCTGAATCAACATTGATAAAGCTAAGGCTGCAATTATACCTCTCTTCTTTCTCATGCTTTACCTCCTTAAATCTGAGCATTTCCCCAAAAAACTCAAGTAAATTTCACATATATTTATGGCATTTTATATGCATGAGATTATTATACAATATTTTTTATATAATTTTATATAATTTTTTTAGCTTTTCTATCAATAATTTTACTTTTTTCATGATTTATCCGAACTTCAGATTTATTATTCCACAAATTCATACATTTCTTTAGCTTCGTCCTTTTTAACAGTCTCCGCTATCTCAGTCACTTTTACTTTAAGCTGTTTATCTCCAAAGCCGATTGTAATTATATCGCCAATCTTTATTTCTGTACCTGCTTTTGCCTGTTTGTCATTTACATATACTCTGCCGGCATCACAAGCAGACTTCGCAACTGTTCTTCTTTTTATAAGGCGTGATACTTTAATATATTTATCTAATCTCATATTTCTCCTCTATACCAAAAGAGAGACTATCCTATCAGACAGTCTCTCAGTTTATGCAGTTAATTTTTATTTCTCATTGATAGCATCTTTAAGAGCCTTTCCGGCCTTAAACTTTGCTGCATTTGATGCAGGAATCTTGATAGTCTTTTTTGTCTGTGGGTTTCTTCCTTCTCTTGCAGCTCTCTTTGATACTTCAAATGTACCAAAGCCTACTAACTGAACCTTTCCGCCTTTTTTAAGTTCTTCAGTAACAACATCAACAAAAGCTTTAACAGCCTTCTCTGCGTCAACTTTCTTTAACTCAGTTTTTTCAGCGATAGCTGATACAAGTTCTGCCTTATTCATGGAATAAATCCTCCTATAATTTTCTATTACGGGGTAAAGCCCGCTTACAATAATAAGTTTACAAAATACTTATAAACTTATTAGAGCGATTTGTCAAGTAATTTTCAGTGAAAATACTTGATTTTAAGCATATTCAGACTAAATCTCCCCTCTTTTTACTTCAAAGTGACATTAGAAACAAAAAATATCAACATATTTTCTTATTTGTGACTGCATTTAATTCATTCCCAAATAATCTCAAGTTTGTCCATATTAATACCATCTATATTTTCCCAGTATATGTCAGCCGTATACATGCTCTCCCATATATTGTAAACTTTGTTAAACTGTTCTTTTGCCTCTTCACCTTCTAAGCCCACTTTTTTAGAATAAAAGTTAAAAAACTTGGTTGCTAAAAAATTTTCTACATAAATTCTTGTTATAAGTTCCTCATCCAAATAATATCCGGCTTTTAACACAGGGTCAATTCCTTTAAGCTGATCTTTTGCCGTCTTTTTTATTTCTTCAACTTCGGCATCACTTAGGTTATGTCCTTCTCTCCTTGCCTCATTAATCACTATTTTAAGGCGTGCTATTTCTTCTATTATGTCCGTCTTTAACAGCTCTTCTATACTTCTTCCATTCTGAGTTACCTTCCAAACTCTATCTCCAAGCAGGGATTCATAATCTTTTTTGGTCGCCAGCAGATAAAATTCAAACTCAGGATAATACACCGTTTCATCACCTATTTTTATTATCGGAAGGTCTGAACTTATAGTTCTCTCAGTTTTTAGTAGAGGTTCTATTGTTACTATTTTATAAGTTTTTTCACCGATATTCGGAATAATCCTGTCTCCAAAATTAATAACAGTAACTGTCGTTCCCAAAAAAAATGCTAAAAACACAGTGGTCTTAAACAAATATCTTCCCATTAGCCCTCCTTAACTTCTTCTTTCTGCCTGCAATCCGCAAGTTCAGCTGCAAACCTCATAAGATTTTTTATTTTTTCTTCTGTCTTTATCTTATGAACTCCGTCTCCAAATTTATATTCAAAATATGTTTCCTTACCGGTTCTTACCTTAATCTTACCTTCATTACCGGCTATAACCTCTCCTACCTTGTCCGTGTCCAACTTTACATCCGAATAAACCAAAAACTTAGCTGTAAACTCGCCGCAGTCAACTGCTGTAATACCCGCCTTATGTGCCAACTCCCGAATAAAGGATATGTTAATTAGATTATCAAGTGCATCAGGCATCTCTCCATATCTGTCTATAAGCTCATCCTTTAACTCACTTACATCCTCTTCGCTAATAAGGCTTGCAATTCTTTTATACATTTCAAGCCTTGAAACTTCATTTTTTATATACTTTTCAGGAATATATGCGGAAGCATCTATATTTATCTTTGTATCAAACTCATCGCTTGCAACCGCCTCTCCTTTAAGGCGTTTTACCTCCTCATTAAGCATTTTACAATAAAGGTCATAGCCTACCGCCTCTATATGCCCCGACTGACTCTTACCTAAAAGATTTCCCGCTCCTCTTATTTCAAGATCTTTCATCGCTATTTTAAAACCTGAACCGAGATCTGTAAACTCTTTTATTGCTGCAAGCCTTTTTTCAGCTATTTCTTTAAGCATCCTGTCACGCTTATACATAAGAAATGCAAATGAAGTTCTTGAACTTCTTCCTACACGCCCCCTTAGCTGGTATAGTTGTGAAAGCCCCATTTTGTCGGCATCATCTATAATAATAGTATTTACATTTGAAATATCAAGCCCCGTTTCTATGATTGTGGTAGAAACCAGCACATCTATTTCACCATTTATAAACTCAAACATTATCCTCTCAAGCTCTCTCTCATTCATCCTGCCATGTGCATACGAAATCCTTGCATGCGGAATCATTTCAGAAAGCTTCAGTGCTCTTTCATCTATTCCGTTCACCCTGTTATATACATAATACACCTGACCGTTCCTTGCCATTTCCCTATTTATTGCCTCTCTTATTATTTCATCATCATGTTCAAGTACATAAGTCTGAATAGGTATTCTGTCTACCGGAGGCTCCTCAAGTACCGACATATCTCTTATCCCTACAAGGCTCATGTGTAAGGTTCTTGGAATAGGGGTTGCAGACAGCGTAAGTACATCCACATTTTCCCTGAGTTTCTTTATCTTTTCCTTATGGCTTACTCCAAAACGCTGTTCTTCATCAATGATTAACAGTCCCAAATCTTTATATTTAATTTCTGCCGAAAGCACCTTATGTGTACCTATTATTATATCAATAAGCCCTGCCCTTAACTTTTCCTTTATTTTTTTTGTTTCTGCCGATGACTTAAACCTTGAAAGAAATTCTATTGTTATAGGAAAGTTTTTCATTCTTTTTGAAAATGTCGTATAATGCTGACCTGCAAGTATGGTGGTAGGTACAAGCATAACTACCTGTTTCCCTTCAGATACCGCCTTAAAAGCTGCTCTTATGGCAACTTCCGTCTTACCAAATCCCACATCTCCGCATACCAGCCTGTCCATAATTTTTGTACTTTCCATATCCGCTTTTACATCTTTTATAGCATTTAACTGGTCGTCCGTCTCCTCATAAGGAAACATTTCTTCAAATTCCTGCTGCCATACCGTATCACTACCATAAACAAAACCCTGCTCATTCTGTCGTTTTGCATAAAGATTTACAAGATCTTTAGCTATCCCACTTATAGACTGCCTTACTTTGGATTTTGTATTTTTCCACTTCTGTCCGCCTATTTTATGTACCTTAGGCTTGGCTCCGTCTTTGCTTGAATACTTTTGTAAAACCCCAAGATCTGTAGTCGGTACAAAAACGCCTACCCCTTCATCATAAGCAATCTTTACATAATCTCTGGTAACGCCCTCAACAGTTGACTTTTCTATTCCCTTGTATATGCCTATTCCATAACTTTCATGAATCACATAATCCCCCTCATGTAACTCTGAAAAATTTGAAATGGAAGCTCCGTCTATTTTCTTTTTCTTCTTGTTAGCTTTTCTCTTCTCAGCTCCAAAAATATCACTTTCCGATATTACTGCAAACTTAATGGACGGATATTCAAAACCTTTTCTGAGATTTCCCTGTATAGTGACAATTTCTCCTTTTATCGGCATTCTCGCATTGCTGTCAAGATAATTTGCCATAAGCTCTCTGTCCCTAAAATCCTCGGCAAGTCTTTCAGCCCTCAATTTAGAGGAACTGACAACCACAACCCTGTATCCGTCTTTTTTATACTCCGTTAAATCTTTAACAAGCATTTCAAAACTGTTGTTATAAGGATTTACATTTCTTGAAATCAGGTCAAATCTCTTTTTAATTTCTATATCGCCCGTTCTTGTTTCAAGCAGGCTTAAAAGCACGGTAGACTTCATAGAGAGTTTTGCAAGCACTCTTTTATAATCCCAAATAATATCTGCCTGTTTTGAAAGAATATAGCCTTTCATAAGCCTGTTTGCCATGCTCTCTCGCCATTCAAACGAAACCGCTCTTCCCTTTTCTTCTATTCTTATAGGCTCATCTATGAAAAAAATATCTTTCTCATTAAAATAATCAAAAAAACTCTCTGTTTCATCAAAAAAATAATTTATATAACTGTCTATTCCAAAAGAACCGCCATAAATTTCAAGATTATCCTTAAATGCTTCAATCGTGCCGTTAAGCCTTGCTGCTTCCTCAGTCTTTATATCCGCTCTAAGCTTTTTATATACTTCTTCTTTTTCTTTGTTTAATTTTTCCAGTCCTTTAGCCTTCCTATCCTCATCTATGATTATTTCTGTGGCAGGATACACTAAAAGCTCCTCTACATTTTCTATAGAACGCTGACTCTCCACATCAAACGCTCTTATTGTATCTATCTCATCCCCCCAAAACTCCAACCTGAAAGGAGTTTCCTCAGTTAACGGAAAAATATCAAAAATATCACCTCTTACTGCAAACTGTCCTTTGCCGGAAACTTGAGAAGTCTTCTCATAACCAAGCTCTGAAATAGCCTTTGCAAGCTTTGTTATATCAAAACTTGCCCCCTTCAAAAGTTTAATAATCTTTTCTTTTATATAAGAAAGCGGCAACACTCTGTCAAGTCCCGCCTCTAAACTAAGCACTATGGTTGAAGGCTCATTTTCAATCAGCCTTTTTAATACCTCAAGTCTCCCGCTTATTATTGCATTTCCATGTATATCTGCTGAAAAGAACATTATATCTTTTGCCGGATACAAAAGGGCTTTCTTATCATAAAGCTTCATATCAGCCTGAATTTCCCTTGCCCTTATTTCATCGTAGGTTATAATGATTTTATGCCTTTTTAATGAAGCCTTACATAGAGTTTCTATCACATTAGCTTTTTCAGCATCCATACATCCTGTAATAAGTATCGGTAAATTATTATTGTCTACATAGCTTAATGCCTCGTTTATCTCTTTTAACTCCAAAAGCGGCTCTGTTAATAAATTCATCCTATCTCCTTAATATCCTTATCTCAAATCTTGACTTTGTGCTTATTATTTTATTATACACCAAAAAAATACTAAACCAAAATTTTTTTATTTATAACAACTCTTTCTTTTTCTTCAACTCTTTTTGTATAAACTTTCAATGTTTTTAAAAATACTTGAAACTACTTTCAATCGCTCCTAAATATTTCGTTTATTTGTCGTAATTATAGCATCTCTATTTGTATAAATTGCACAAAAATATGGTATCTTCTTTCAAACTTACACATTCATCTTGAAAATATGACTATATTTTTGTTATCTTTAATCAAGATACAAGTAAATTTTCAATATATTTTTGTTAAAACTATTAGTATATTGGTCTTGTATTTGTTAAATTTAGAAAAACAAAGTCTGAAAGGAGACTGCAAATGAAAAAACATATTTTCAAAAAGCCTCTTATCTTTTCCCTTGCGTTAGCTCTTGCTTTCTCAAGCGGAACATCCGCTTATGCGGCTAAACATGAAGATACAAAGCCTGCAAACGGCACTACTATGAACGAACCTTTTGATAAAGGTACTGCAAACAGCAACAGTTTTCGTATACCTGCCTTACTTACCCTTGATAGCGGAAGGGTTGTAGCGGCAGCTGATGCCAGATGGAACAGCACCGTTGACGGCGGCGGTTTTGATACCATAGTAAGCTATTCTGATGACAACGGCAAAAACTGGAACTATTCATTTGTAAACTACCTTGGAGATAACGGCAATACATATAACGGAAAAAATTCCAGTTGCTTTATAGATCCTGCCCTTGCTACTGACGGAAAGAAAGTATGGATGCTTTGTGATTTGTATCCTTACGGAGTTGCATTAAACGGCAATAAAGAAACCGCTCCTCAAAGAAAATCAGGGTTTGACAGCGAAGGAAACCTCCTGCTTAGTAATGATAATCATGGAAACTATAATTACCACCTAAACCTCAAAGATTTAAAAATATACAAAAATGATACAAAGGAAGCTGTAAATGACTACACCGTAGATACATATTTTAATATAAAAAATGCAGACGGTACAGTAGATACAAATTTATTTTTTAAGGATTCACCTTATAAGGTACAAAGAACAAGTTATCTTTATCTTGTAAGCTCTGATGACGGATGTAAAACTTTCTCCGCACCTAAATTACTTCCACTGAAAAAAGATGCTGAAGAAGCTTACTTGGCAGGTCCGGGCAGAGGCTTATATACCAAAAACGGCAATATCATCTTCCCTTGTTATTATTTTAACCGTACTTCCGGTGGAACAGTAGAAAAAACAAGTTTTGTATACTCCACAGATAATGGAGAAAACTGGCATAGAAGTGAAGATATGCCGGTAGGTACCAACAGTTCTGAAAGCACTGTAATAGAACTCCCTAACGGTAACCTAAGGTTCTTCTATCGTCATTACTCCAATACAAAACTTAAATATATTGATGCAGAATTTTCACAGGATACCTTAACATATAACTGGAAGAGTGAGGTACAGACCGATGTTATAGTAAACTCAGCAACACAAATGTCTGCTATACTTTATTCATCACCTATCAATAATAAAACCACACTGTTATTATCTTGTCCTGCAGGTCCCGGCGGAAATGGCTCTACAAGTACAGAAGGTGGTCCCGGAAAAGCTCGCGTAAACGGCAGAATTTTTGTTGGACTTATAAATGATAATGCTGACAACACTATAGAATGGCTAAATCCTATGAAAGTAGGTGCTGACGGTTCTGAATTTATGTATTCCTGCCTCACTGAACTTAATGATGGAAATATAGCTTTATTGTATGAAAACCACCAAAACGGCTGGGGTTCAGGAGATGATAAATACTTCACAATGACCTATAAAACCTACAATTTATCAGATATTATACCTGACGGTCATGTGGGAAGCTTTGCATTTAAGGAACAACTTCAAAAAGCCGAGGCTGTGAATGAAGAAAGTTATACCAAGAGTTCTTACAAAGTACTTGCCGAGGTTATCACAAAGGCTAAAGCAGGTTTAGCTAATAAAGAGCCAAAAGAAAAGCTTGAAGAATATGCTAAAGAATTAGAAACTGCCATAGCAGGTCTTAAAAAGAGAGGAAGCATTGTAAAAGCCAACATAACCCTTGATAAAGCTGCTGAAAAAATAGCAGAAGAAAGCAAATACACTGCTGTAAGCCTTAAAGCATTAAAAGATGCTATAATCCGCTTAAAAGCAGCTACTATTGATAATTCAGACATAAATGAAGAACAGATGGCGGAATTAATAAAGCAAGTTGAAGATGCTATAAACAAACTTGTTATCAAAAGCAACTCAAACTCCGGTAGCGGCTCAGGCGGTTATTCAGGCGGTACTTCAGGTGGCGGCGGTTATTCACCTACCGTACCGAGTGCACCTTCAAATAATAAGCCTGAAGAAAAGAAGAACGAAGATACTGTAAAAAAACCTGAAACACAGAACCCTATCAAAGATAAAAAGTCTAATTCTGAACTTAATGTTAATCAAGATAAAACACCACAGGGAAGTGTTTCTAAAAAAGTATTAAACTTGCCTTCTTCAAAAAAACTTATAAATTTAAGTACACTTAAAGATTTGGATAACGCCAAAGCAGTAAAACTTGCACAAAATAAAGCAAAAGTAGATGTTTCTATTGCATCTGATGCTTTATCCGAACTTGCCTCTAAAAAGGTAACATCTTTTGCCATAGCCGGTAAGAATTTTACTGTAAACTTAAATTCTAAAAATATCAAAGCTTTAAGCAAGCTTAAAGGTAAACAAATCACCTTAAAAGTAAATAAGCTTAAATCGGGTAAATTTAGTGTAAATATAAGTATTGACGGTAAGAAATTAAGTGCAAAAGAAGTTGCAAAGCTCAAGATAAAGGTGAAATAATAAAATAATCTCATAATAATTAAGTTTTTCTCTATATTTTAAGACAGAATCCCACAAAAAGGATTCTGTCTTATTTTATCAGATTAAATCTTATATATTAAATTTAGCTACAAAGATAAACTATAGCTCTATCTTCATACCGTTATACTTATTCATAGCCGCTTCCGCCCCTTCTTTCATCGTGGTTAGGACTGCCTCTCCTGCCACTTCTATTACCTTTCTTATAAGCGGCTCCATATCTCTGTCAAATCCTGAAAGTACATGGTCTGCTAAATCTCTGCCCTCAGGCTTACCGCCTACACCAAGCTTAATACGGACAAATTCATTTCCACCCACATGTGAAATTATGCTCTTAATTCCGTTATGTCCGCCTGCACTCCCCTTAGCCCTAATTCTTATATTGCCGGGTGGGAGATCAATATCATCCTGCACTACTATAAGCTCAGTTGAAGTATCTATTTTATAAAAATTTACAGCCTCACCTACAGCCTCACCGGATAAATTCATATAGGTCTGCGGTTTCATAAGCAGCACTTTTTCCCCGACTAAAAAGCCCTGCCCGAGTTTTGATTTAAATCCCGTTTTTGAAAGACTTATGTCATATTTATCCGATAGATAAGTAATTACATCAAAACCTATGTTATGGCGTGTACCCGCATATTTCCTGTCCGGGTTGCCAAGTCCTGCTATTATATACATAAATCATACTCACTTCCAAGTTATATTCAGCCTTTCATTTTCTATAAATTCCATATAAACCGCCGCTTAAAAACCTACCGGCTGTATACATATTATAACTCATCAAACTATTTTATACAATCTAATTTAACATTGCCCTTAACCACATACTATTTATAATAAGTATTTAAAATCAAGAACTACGAATTTTGCCATTTTAAATGACAAAATTCGTAGTTGACAAATTGATTAAAATGTGCCGGTATGATATACTTCTATATGTTGTTCATAAAAAGATATAGAATATTAAAATGTCGGATGTATTATTGACAAAAGCTGAAAACACTTTAGAAAATTACTTATTTGACAGTACAAGGAGGCTTATGAATTGAAAATAAATACTAAATTTTTTATTTCTTTACAGATTATTTTAGTTTTACTTACGATAATCGCAATTTTTTCATCACTTAGTTTTAATATGTATCAAGAAGGACTTCCTGAAACTTCTTATGTAAAAAATGCAAAGTTGATTATAAACGGTGTCGAGAAAGATATCGCTCTTCCATATACTCTTACCGGCATAATCCCTGAAACTCCCGTTACTGTCAAGGCTTATATTTATCCTAAAGAAAAGGACTCCATCTATGTTAAAACCGCATATACACCTGCAACAGTATATACTGACGATATAGAAATTTATAAGTTCGGAAAGAAAGAAACCTATCCTACTTTTATGAGAGATCCCGCCACTGAGGTATTTATATCAGAGCCTGCTGTACGAAACCGAAAAACAGAGCTTAAAATCAATTTCCTCTCTCCTAAAACCCGCAACTCCATGACTATATATCCCCCTATTATAGGCTCTATCAAGTCCATATTTCAGGATAGAATAATGGAATACCGATATGTATTTTTGCTTGCCATTGTTGAAATTGGAACAGGCATATCTCTTATTGTAATTTCCTTAATACTTA
>CAUTOC010000022.1:0-35742 GCA_963539695.1 uncultured Catonella sp.
ACATCTCCATTTCCTCCACTCTGATTACCAGATTGAGCTATGCCCCATCTTTTTGGCTATTTTATTCACACTTAGTAACAAAATACAGTTTATAACCGAGTTAAACAAGCCTACAGCTGTAGAAAATCCATACTGCCCTGAAAGCAGACCGACCTTATATATATATGTAGCAATTATCTCAGAAACTTCTGCATTCAAAGAGTTCTGCATAAGAAAGGCTTTCTCAAATCCTACACTCATAACAGAGCCTGCACTAAGTATAAGTGTTATAACAATCGTTGGAGCAATGGATGGCAGGTCAATATATTTTATCCTCTGAAACTTTGTCGCACCGTCTATTATAGCCGCTTCATGTAATTCAGGACTTACTCCTGCAAGTGCAGCTATGTAGATGATAGCATTCCAACCCATGCTCTGCCATACACCCGACCACACATAAATATGTCTCCAGTACTTAATATTTCCCATAAACAGTATGGATTCTTTTCCAAATAAAGAAATAAACTGATTTACAAACCCTTTTTCTGCAAAAACTATGTTTATTATTCCTACCATAACTACTGTTGAAATAAAATACGGAGCATAAGTAACTGTTTGTATAAATTTTTTAAATTTCAAACTTCTTATTTGATTAAGTCCAAGTGCAAGTAAAATAGGAATAGGGAATCCTACTATCATTCCATACAAACTTATTACAAGTGTATTCTTTATAATATCAACAAAATAAGGTGAGCGGAAAAATCTTATAAAATGAGCAAAACCTACATTACGACTTCCTAAAATCCCATCTATGGGACTGTAGTCTTTCCACGCAAGCACGATACCATACATTGGCACATACGAGAACACTATAAGCCCTACGAGTGCCGGAAGTACAAATATCCATAACTGCCAAGTCTTTTTTATTCTTTTCCCCAAAGGAGGCTTTCTCACTTTAGGTACTGCCGTTTTTGAAGCAATAAGCATTTATTTCCTCCCTCTATCCTGTCAAATATAAGCCTATAGCTTAATTATGATATTTTTAATGATGTTTTATAATTAATTTGAAGAACTTTATATTTACCTTAATTTTTTACATTTTGTAACCTTACAAAATAATACTAATATACATCATTGGTTTTGTCAAGCCTCTTTGTTTATTTTGCACTAAATTTATTTTAGGTTTTTTATATTATAATGCAGAATTTTTATTTTATTGAAGTTAATTGTAATTTGACAAGATTTTATCTATAAATTTTTTTAGCATTTTTAATTTTATTTTCATTAGTTTTTATATCATATTTTATATTATTAACTTTATGTAACTTAACAAAATTATTAATTTCAGTTATCAGTTATTCTCCATTTCGCCACTCTTTTAAGTATTTCTCCTGCAATTACTCCAATCAAAGCCCCGGTAATAATCCCAACAAACATAAGATAAGAAAGATAAGAAAAAACCGCAGGTAGTCTTAACAGTACCATAGCACAAAAAAGCTGACCTATATTGTGCGTAACTCCTCCTGCCATACTAACTCCTAAAATTCCAAAAAAATCTGTTTTTTTTAGCAAAATCATCACCATAAAGCTTAAAATTCCGCCTGAAAGCCCATAAATTGCACTGTAAGGATTGCCAAATGTAAATCCCACTAAAATTATCCTCACTAAAGAAACAGTAATACCCGCTCTTATCCCTCCAAAATAAAGTGCTATAAGCACAACTATATTAGCAAGCCCAAGCTTCATACCCGGAACATGAAAATTAAATGGAATAAGTACCTCTATATAGCTTGCAATAAAAGCTAAAGCTACCAGTATCCCATAAAATGAAACTCTTTTCGCCACAACTCCTCCTTAACCTGAAACTCCATCTATTACAGGTTCTTTTTCATCATCAACTATTTTAATCACAACCCTGTTTGGCAGGCAGACAAGCATTTCACCCGCCCTCTCTATTTTTCCTTGTTTCATACATTGTTTGTCGGGACAGTTTGCCTCAGAAATATAAGCTTTTCCTGACTTTATTACAAGGGTATTCGTTCCTAAATGAGAACCGCTAAGTTTATAGGTTGCATCTTTTTTAAGAGGATATTCTGCTATCTTCTTTCCGTCAACAGATACAACCACATTTTTATTTACGGTATCTGATGAGGCATTTGTTAAATCTATAACAAATAATATTGAAGCAACTGACAACAAAATTATCCCCAAAATAATATCATGTTTTCTTTTTCTCTTGTTCTTATCCATAATTTGTATTTATAACTCCATTAACATAAATCTTGATAATTTAGTTTACCATTTTTTCCGACTAATTCAATATATTTTAAAATGAAGTAAGAGATGAGACAATAATTTTAATCCCACCTCTTAACAAAATATATTATTCTATTTATTTTTTCTCAATTCTTCCTTGCTTAACAAGAAGTTCAGCTATAAGAACCGCTCCACCTGCTGCCCCTCTTAGGGTATTATGTGAAAGCCCCACAAATTTATATTGGAAAAGGCTATCCTCGCGAAGTCTTCCTATGGAAATTCCCATTCCCCTCTCATAGTCTACATCAAGTGCCACCTGAGGGCGATTATCTTCCTCAAGATATTGTATAAAATTTTTAGGTGCACTCGGAAGTTCCATTTCCTGTGGAATCCCCTTAAAATTTCTCCATCTTTCAATCATTTCTTCCTTAGACGGTTTCTTTTCAAAATCCACAAATACTGCTGCTGTGTGTCCGTTAAGTACAGGCACTCTTATACACTGGGTTGTAATGAGTGGAGTCTTTGCCTTAACTATAACTCCATCTTCAATATGTCCCCAAATACGAAGCGGCTCCTGCTCACTCTTTTCTTCCTCACCACCGATATAAGGAATAATATTGCCAACCATCTCGGGCCAATCACTAAAGTTTTTACCTGCTCCTGATATAGCCTGATAAGTTGTAGCTACCGCTCTTACAGGATTAAACTCTTTAAGGGCATGAAGTGCAGGTGCATAACTCTGGATTGAGCAGTTCGGTTTAACTGCAATAAATCCTCTCTCAGTTCCCAGTCTCTGCTGCTGAAATTTGATTACTTCAAGATGTTCAGGGTTGATTTCGGGCACTACCATAGGCACATCAGGTGTCCATCTGTGAGCCGAATTATTGGAAACTACAGGAGTTTCAGTCTTAGCATAAGTTTCTTCTATAGCCTTAATCTCATCTTTAGTCATATCCACAGCACTAAACACAAAATCAACCTTAGCACTTACCTTTTCAACTTCATTTACATTATCTACTATTAATCCTTTTATCTTATCAGGCATAGGTGTATCAAGTTTCCACCTGTCTCCTACAGCTTCTTTGTATGTCTTTCCTGCACTTCTAGGAGATGCAGCCACACAGACCACCTCAAACCATTCATGATTTTCAAGTAGAGAAATAAATCTCTGTCCTACCATACCTGTTGCACCAAGAATACCCACTTTCAACTTTTCCATATCTATTTTCTCCTTCGTATTCCTCTCATAAGTATTTGTATTTAGAATATAACGGCTATACTACTACTTTTGTGATAAAATTTCAAGGAGGTTTTTCAGTTTTTTTAATTTCAGCAAATATTTGCAAAGGTATGGAAACTATTATTTATTTTTGTTATACTGATACAAGAATTTTCACCCATTAGGAGGTATAAAATGTCACATGCATTTCAGCCTTATGAAAATGATATACTTACAATAAATCCATTTAAGATTAATGAAGAACCTGCCCTGCTTACCTGCGGTAAAGATGGTGATGTAAACACCATGACTATTTCTTGGGGCGGAATGGGGGTTCTTTGGAATAAAGATGTAGGTTTTGTTTTTGTAAGAGGAAGTAGATATACTAAGGAATTTCTTGATAAATATGATACTTTTTCAGTATCTCATTTTGCTCCCGACAAAGCAATAGGGCTTATGCTCAAATATATAGGCAGCATCTCCGGACGAAATGAAAACAAAATTAGCAATGCAAAATTTCATATAGCTTATCATAATGATACTCCTTATATTGATGAGGGACGAGATATTATAATTATGAAAAAGCTTTCCGTTACAAAAATCAATCCGGAGGATTTTGTCGATCCGACCATTGATGAAAGATTTTATGGTGACAAAGACTATCATTATATGTATGTAGGTGAGATTCTCCAACTTATGTCCAGATAGCAAAACTTATATTACATAACTTATGAAAGAAGGAAATTTTAAAATGTCTAAAATTATTTTGACCGGTGACAGACCGACCGGAAAACTCCACTTAGGTCACTATGTAGGCTCTCTTAAAAGAAGGGTTGAATTACAAAACTCAGGTGAGTTTGACGAAATATATATTATGATTGCAGATGCACAAGCACTTACCGACAATGCAGAAAATCCTGAAAAAGTAAGACAAAACATAATAGAGGTTGCTCTTGATTATCTGTCCGTTGGGCTTAATCCTAACACATGTACTCTTTTTATCCAGTCACAAATACCCGAACTTTGTGAGCTTTCTTTCTATTATATGGACTTGGTTACAGTTTCAAGATTACAAAGAAATCCTACCGTAAAGTCCGAAATTCAGATGAGAAATTTTGAAACCAGCATACCTGTCGGATTCTTTACCTATCCTATCAGTCAGGCTGCCGATATTACCGCATTTAAGGCTACCCATGTCCCTGTTGGGGAAGATCAGGAACCTATGATAGAGCAGACACGCGAAATAGTTAGAAAATTTAATTTTACCTATAGCGATGTTCTTATAGAACCAACTATTATGCTCCCTGATAATGAAGCCTGCAAGCGTCTTCCGGGAACTGACGGCAAGGCTAAGATGAGTAAGTCGCTTGGAAACTGTATCTATCTTTCAGACAGTGCAGAAGATGTTAAGACTAAAGTTATGAGTATGTACACAGATCCTGACCACATAAAATTAAGTGATCCGGGTAAAATAGAAGGAAATACAGTATTTACTTACCTTGATGCCTTTATAAAACCTGACAGCTTTACTAAATATCTTCCTGAGTACGAAAACCTTGATGCTCTTAAAGCTCATTATAAAGCAGGTGGACTTGGCGATGTTAAAGTAAAGCGTTTCTTAAATGCCGTACTTGAAGAAGAACTTGAGCCTATCAGAGCCAGAAGAAAAGAATACGAAAAAGACATTCCTGCTGTATATGAGATTCTAAAAAAAGGTAGTGAAAAGGCTGAAAGAGTAGCAGCAAACACTCTTGCAGATGTAAAATCGGCTATGAAAATCAATTACTTTGATGATATAAAACTTATAAAAGAACAGTCTGAAAGATTTAAATAGATTTATAGGGCTAATTGCTCGCTTAGATGACTAGGTCACACTAGAGTTGATAAATTTCTAAGCGAGCCTAATTTATGCCTGCACCCCCAATCTTTTCCTTCTTCTTTTTCTCATACTTTTAATCACAGAATTGGCAATGAGCATTCCAAGGGCTAGAGCAAGAGCTATGGAAAGAGTTTCTACTCCAAGTTTTCCAAAATCTCCCCATTCATTTGTGACTGCAAAACGCATAGTTCTATAAAGCATACCTCCCGGCACAAGAGGCATAATTGCTGATACCAAGAAAACTGTTGAAGGTGCTTTTTCTTTAACAGCCATAATTTCAGCATAAATATTAATTACTATAGCAGCTATAAAATACTTCATAGGCTCAGAAAACATAAAATACCCTGTAAGTAGATAAGCTGCCCAGCCTATAAGTCCTCCAAAACCTGTTGCTATAAGCCTTTTAGGTCCGGTATTAAATGTACAGGCATATCCTATTGCTCCAAAGAAAGAGGCGACAAGTGCTATCATTATACTTAACCAAGCCTGCCACTCCCTATCAGTTGAAACCGCCACCCTTAAAAATAATTCCTCATAAAATTTAGATGAAGCCGAAAATCCCACAGCTATCATAACCGCAATCAAGGTAGCTTCTATAAATCTTATTCCTCCGGTAATCGTATCACCGCCAAACATATCCCTTAATGAGTTGGTGAGCATAATCCCGGGAATAAGAAGCATTACATCTCCTATACTTACCATTTCTACAGAATCTGCAACCCCTGCCCTTACTGCCATTATAGCAATAAAGCCTCCCAAAAGTGATGAAGTTACAATAGGAATAAATTTATTGATTTCAAGTTTTTTCGCAAATTCATCTATATATTTAAATAAAATTGCTATAAAAGCTGAAACTGCCGCATCCTTTACACTTCCGCCGAAAAAAAGTGTAAAAGTAAAAGCAATAAGCATAAAAAACAGAATCTGTGCATTAAAAACATAATATTTTTCAGACATCAATTCAGAAAATTTCTTTCTTCCTTCTTCTACAGTGAGTTTCTTGTCGCATATTTCCCTTGAGAGTTCATTCATTTTTTCAAGCCTGTCCATATTGTAAGCGAATTTATCCACTCTCCTAGTCTGGGTTACAGAGCCGTATTCATCATAATACACAGTCACTATCAGACTTGTAGTTATCGAAAGTGCCTCAGTTCTTACCGCTCCGAAACTTTTACATATTCTTCTGACACTATATTCTGTTCTTGCAACTTCAGCTCCTGATATGACCATTTGTTCAGCAATATCAAGTACCAACGCAAGTCTTTCTTCCCATTCACGCCTCTTACTTCCGGCTTCATTTTTGTTTTCTATATGTATTTTATTTAATTTCATCATATCCATCCAAAAAACTATGTTTCTTTCCGCCACATTTATATGCTATTACAGTTTCAAGATTCACATGTGACATACTGTTAAATATATTTGTAGCTACACTAGGGTTTACCTTTGACATTTCTTTAACAAGTTCCTTCATTTCAGCTCGTTTCGAGGTACCCTCATCTCCCAATTTCTCCTGTTCTTCTGTGAAGCGGCAGGCACATCTTAGGAATCTGAGATTATTATACTTAACCCAGGCTCTTATATACTCCTCCCTTACCATATATAATGGACGGATAAGTTCCATTCCTTCAAAATTACGACTGTGCAACTTAGGCATCATTGTTTCATACTTTCCTGCATAAAACATTCCCATAAGCACAGTTTCTATGGCATCATCAAAATGATGACCAAGTGCTATTTTATTGCAACCAATTTCCTTTGCCTTGCTGTAAAGATGACCTCTACGCATTCTTGCACAAAGATAACAAGGGCTTTTCTCTATATCCACAACTACATCAAATATTTCACTGTGAAATATTTCAACCGGTATTTCAAGCAGTTTTGCATTCTCTTCAATAAGCTGTCTGTTTTCGAGATTGTATCCCGGATCCATAACTATGAATTTAAGTTCATATTCAAATTTTCTATGACGCTTTAGTTCCTGCATAAGCTTTGCAAGTAAAAATGAGTCCTTTCCACCCGAGATACAGACGGCAATTTTGTCTCCTTCTTTAATTAATTCATATTCTTTAACTGCTTTTACAAAATTTGTCCAAATCTCTTTATGATATTTTTTTACTATGCTTCTCTCTATCTCTTTTACTCTATCTAATTCCTTCATATACACCTTTTCTAAGTTATTCTGCATAGTGCATGTGGGCTTCATCTATGCACTCTAAAGTATTTTTAATATATCTGTCAGCAAGCCATTTTGCCATAGGAAGATTCTGGTCTAAATAATTTCCACATTCAATAGGGCTGGCTCCCGGAATCTCTCCTTCAAAATCTCTTGCAAATCTAAACATTTCAAGCAAAAGTGGAACAATATCCTTAGACTCCAAATCACCTGCCATAATAAGATAACAGCCTGTCCTACATCCCATCGGCCCAAAATAAATTATCTGATTTTTATATTTTTCATGATTTCTTAAAAATGTTGCACAGATATGCTCTAAAGTGTGAAGTTCAGCCGTATTCATAACCGGCTCTTTATTTGGTGTTGTCATTCTTAAATCAAAAGTAGTTATTACCTCCGATCCGACCCTATCTTTCCTTGATACATACACTCCCGGTTCAAGAACTAAATGATTAACTGTAAAACTTGCAATCTTATCCATAATATCTCCTTTATTAAATAACATAAATTTTTCAGACAATTTTATTTTAATTTTTCTTCCCACTCCATCTCTTTAAATCCGACAAGAACTGTAGTATCACTTACAACTACCGGGCGTTTTACAAGCATTCCGTTTGTAGCAAGCAGCTTAATCTGCTCTTCTTCATCCATTGCAGAAAGTTTATCTTTAAGTTTCAGCTCCTTATACAACAAGCCACTCGTATTAAAGAACTTTTTAAGCGGAATTCCGCTTTTATCAAACCATTCTTTCAGTTCGTTAAAAGAGGGATTATCTTCTACAATATGACGCTCAGTATATTTTATACCTTTCTCATCGAGCCATTTCTTAGCTCTGATACAGGTAGAACATTTTGGATAGTATATAAACAACATTTTGTCACCTTCCTTTAATTAATAACATTTTTTTATTTATTCTTTTAATTATTTACATTTATCTGCTTATTACTCCAATACCTGTAATTATTTTTTTGAAATTCTCCACTTTGTTTTACACATTATAAAGCTTAGGAAATTCAAAAATAAAGTTATTGGGGTTACTTCGTTTTTACTTTGCATATGAAAAGCTGTCGCATATTGCAACAGCTTTTCTGAAAGCGTTTCTTGTTTTTTAATCACAAACCGTTTACTTTAAGCATATATAAAAAAGTTGCGGTTTAGCTCTTTTATACATTATTATCATAAACAATTTGTTTATTTTTTTCATCAGTTTTTAGAAACTGACTCAATTCCCTTTATCGCCTGATCCGGCTGATTCTGTGTCAAATTAGCTGCAACTGTACTCTGTGCTACTGCCTGAGATGTAAGCTCAGATGAAGCCTGTGCTGCCATAGCTTGCTCATTTGTCACACCTTTTGACTTGTAGTAATTCTCAAAAAGCTTATTAGCTGCTGCTAAAGTCTTTTTACTGATTTCAGGAAGTTCTTTGCCCCAAGCCTTGGTTGCTTCTTTATAGCCCTTTTCCATAGCTGCCTGCATAGACTTCATCTTGTCCACATCATCTCCTGCAAGAGCTGAAGCGTAGTCAAACAATCTCTTGGATGTCTGCTCAATTCCCCAGTAGCCCTTTTCAGAAATTTCTTCTTTGGCTTGTTTCTTAGCAGCTTCACTTATCTTGAAATCACCCTTTGCAAGTTTCTTCCAAATATCATCCATACTGCCATTTGCAATAGCTGATTTTCGGCTCTGACCTGTGATAGACTTAGTAACAAGATCTAAAAACTGTTTCTGTCTTGCATCAACTTCCTCTTTCAGTGCCTTAACAAGTGCTGCCCTTTCTTCCTTACTCATCTTATTAATTTTGTAAGGTCCTTTTTTACTGTCTGTCTGTTTAGTCTTCTCATAAACCGCCGCTTTGTTAGTTTCTTTAACCTTTGAAGCAGCCGCTACTTTACTGGTAGATTTTGAATCCAGCGTAGTATTTTGTTCATCGGGTGACTTAACGGTTATTGCGGAACTTGCTGAATCTTTAGCTTTTTCAACTATTCTTTCAGCAGTTTCTACCGGTTTACGGGTGGCATTAATGCCCTGAATAACACTACTCATTTTGTTCTCCTTTCCTTGAACTTATTCGCAAATCCTTTTGCTTCTTAGGAAGTACCTGTAGTCACAGCACTTCCTATCATATATATCGGCAATTTATAGCTTTAATTAACCTGATTGCTGACTACTTACTATCGCTTGAAGATTTTCTATATTAAATTTCTCTGAAAACAAAAATTCCTCCATTAAGTAGGCAATATTCCCCTCTGAATGTTCTACCTCTTTAGAATACGCCTTTGCCACCATTATCATATCATTTATATCAAATTTACCTAAATGATTATATCTAAGTGCTGCAAGCCCATTTATAGTAAAGAAACCTAAAAAGGCAAATTTTGCTCTTGATAGCACATCGCAGTCATATACACCTTTGGTAAAATACCTAAATACAAAATAAATCATCAGGTTTTCATACCAAATATTGAGTATTTCGATATCTTTTCTGTATTTTTCAAATTTATTTATCACTTCTTCATTCAATTCTGATTTAAACTCAGAGAAAACCTGTGTCCATTCACTACCAAGTACATACAACTCTCCAAGCAGATAACAAACTTCTTCTATAAAAGTAGAAATTTCACCCTTAGAATACTTAGGACATATTGCAGGTATGTTTTCAAGTATTTTTATTAAATTTTCATCTTCCGAGCCTTCATTAATAACTTCCTGTGCTTGTGAAATAAAGGATAAAAACATTTTAATTCTATCATATATATCTTTTGTCCTATCCTGCAAAATTTCTATACTTTTATCCCTGATATATTCTATTTCTCTTACAAACAATGGAGCACATTCTTCAGATATTTCTTCATCAGGAATTTCTTTTTCAATAAATTTAATCCTATCTTTTCTTTCAAACAAAAGCTTTCCAACCACCTCACAGGATAATGCCATACTCTTTTCTTTGGTATTTTCATATTCTACAGTAAATCTTGGATACTCGGTACATACTTTGCAAAGTGATTTTTCTCCAAGTTTGATATAAATTTCACAAAGATTCTTATCATTTAAAAATGGACATCTCTCTCCATTAAGTCTAAAAGTATTACATTCATCGTTCTCATCCGAACCGTCTACCATAGACTCACGCAATCTTTTTCCAAATTCTCCCTGCACTTTTTTATAAGCTTCATAAGATTCCTCATCTATATCCAATTCCCAGCCTATACAGCAGCTATCCGTGCAATCTCCTCCTATACACTTAAAATCATAATAATAATCCGGTACTCTAAGTTTCATTTATCTCCTTTAATCCTCTTTAATCTTTGTAGCTTTTAATGAAATTGGTTCAGTCATATTGACCGGATCAAGTATCTTGTCAACTTCTTTTGATGTGAGAATTTTTTCGTCCAAGATAAGCTCACGAACCGACTTATCGGACTGAAGTGCTTTCTTTGCAAGTTCTGCCGATTTTTTATATCCAAGATATGGGCAAAGTGCCGTAACTACGCCTACACTGTGATCTACAAGTTCCTGACAACGGGCTTCATTAGCTGTTATTCCCGTTACACAATTATCTATAAAAGTCTGAACTGCACTTGCAAGTATATCTATTGACTCAAACATACAATAAAATACAACCGGTTCAAAAGCATTTAATTCAAGTTGTCCTCCCTCTGCTGCCATAGTTATTGTCATATCATTTCCAATCACCTTAAATGCAACCTGATTGACAACCTCAGGAATAACAGGATTTACCTTACCCGGCATTATAGATGAACCATTCTGCTTAGCAGGAAGGTTAATCTCATTAAGACCTGCACGAGGACCTGATGAAATAAGTCTTAAATCATTAGCTATCTTAGAAAGAGTTACTGCACAGGCTTTAATCGCACCTGATACAGATACAAATGCGTCTATATTCTGAGTCGCATCTATAAGGTCGTCTGCCTGTTCAAATTTTATCCCTGAAACATCTGAGAGTATTGACGCTATTATTTTCATATAACCTTTATCCGCATTGATACCTGTTCCGATAGCCGTACCGCCCATATTTACAAATCGCATTTCTTCTATCGCATTTTCCATGCGACTTATATCACGCATAACAGCTACCGAATAAGCCTTAAATTCTTGTCCCAAACGGATAGGAACTGCATCCTGCATTTGGGTTCTTCCCATTTTTATAATATGGTCAAACTCTACAGCCTTTTCACAAAGTGCCGTATGAAGCCTTAGAAGTTCATTCTTCAGCCTGTCAAGCAAACGCAAGGTTGTCATTTTACCTGCTGTCGGTATTACATCATTGGTTGACTGTCCATAATTTACATGGTCATTCGGATGCACATAAGAATAGTCACCCTTCTTGCCGCCAAGTAACTCAATCGCCCTGTTTGCAATAACTTCATTAGCATTCATATTTATAGATGTTCCTGCTCCCCCTTGGATAGGATCTACTATAAAGTCTTTCCAATAATTTCCCTGTATAATTTCATCACAAGCCTCTATTATTACAGCAGCAATTTTATCATCAAGCAGTCCAACCTTATGATTGGAAATTGCCGCAGCTTTTTTAATAAATGCAAGGCTTCTTATCAGTTCCGGATGCATAGTAAGTCCTGTTATGTGAAAATTTTCTGCAGCCCTTAAAGATTGTACCCCGTAATAAGCATCTTCCGGTACTCCTTTTTCACCGATAGAATCACTTTCTATTCTTAATATAGCCTTTTCTTCCTTCATCTGTCTATACTCCTTTTTAATAATTAAAAATGGTAAAGAATATACACTCTCTACCATTTTAATAGCTTTTAATAAAATATTCAATATTTTTTATACCTTGACTTAATCTTCATATTTAACTATAATTCAATCAACAATTATGTTGTTACAACAACTAAAAGGTGAATGTATGAATTATTTTTTTCTCTCTAATACCCCTCTTTTTCATGGAGTAAAAGAAAATGAAATTGACGAACTTCTCTCTTGTCTCGGTGCAAGAGAAAAATCCTATAAAAAAAATGAAATAATTTTCAGTGCAGGCAGTGTAGTACATGAAATCGGACTGATAGAATCCGGCAGTGTAAATATCGTGGTCAATTTTTATTGGGGAAACAGCAACATCTTCGGACATGTAGAAAAGGGTATGATATTTGCTGAAAATTATGCTGCTATCCCCGGCAAAGAACTGCTCTGCGATGTTGTTGCGGCAGAGCAGTGTGAAGTTCTTTTTTTGGACTTTACAAAAATTCTTACAACCTGTAGTAACGGATGTGTATTTCACCAAAAGCTGATACATAATCTGCTACATATTTCTGCAAGAAAAAGCTTAAACCTTTCTACCAGAATGCTGCATACCGCTCCAAAATCAATACGCGACAAATTACTGTCCTATCTGTCTGAACAAGCTTTGATTAACGGAAATGCTCATTTTACTATTCCTTTTAATCGCCAACAGCTTGCTGACTATTTAGGTGTTGACCGTAGTGCCCTTTCAAATGAACTTAGTAAAATGCAAAAAGACGGGCTTATATCATTTAAGAAAAATGAGTTTACTCTTGTTTCTGAAAATGCTCTTTAGCAAACTCCATATCTTGTACTACTTCCGTAGTTCCAAGGTATTTTCCGGATTTATCCCTAACTGCCATATATGTTACAAGCATTGTTCGTCCACCTTTATTCATCCAAACCTGAACGCTGTCTCTCTTACCGCTCTTAAAATCATCTAAAATAGAACGAACCATAGCCTCTATCTTAGGTGGATGACAGGAATACACATCTCTGTCAATAGCCATTCCCGGACGCTTAAATACCTTAGGTCCTTCATTGAAGAAACGGTTTATATCATTTTCATCTATAAATGTAATTTCCACCGGAATTGTATTTAAGAGTGCTGTAAGCTGAGGAACTGTTATATGTCCTCCCGGCATCACTATTTCGCCTTCAAAACCCGTTTTCATTTCTGTTTTAATATTTTCCGCTTCTTCCCAACGGGCATTTTCAACACCAAAACATATCGCATAGTCTTTTGAATCGCGGTAGATGCCAAACCATTCATTTTCTGTAAAATTAACGGCACAAATTGGAAAAAGGATATTCTGCTCTTTATATATCATCTCTTCGGCACGCTTAATTACAGTATCTACCTTAATATTCCACTCTTCATCTCTTTCAGTTATTTTAGCAAGTTTTCCAAGTTCATCACGAATTTCATCATCTACCGTCCACATAACCGCAGAAGGCCCTGAAACTCCATATTTTACTTTAAGATGCGGATATAATAAATCCCCCTTTTTAGCATAATGAACTGAAAGTTCACGAATTTTTACAAATGTTTCTTCATCCCTTTTATCCTTAAATTCTTCTAAAAGGGTTGTAAGAGCCTCGTTTTCCTTTGTAAATGTATATAGCGGATGACCTATAATTTTTACAAGTTCCGCTGCACGCTCATGTTTATCTGAATAATCTTTTTTAGGAAATGAATCACGCTTTGCAAGTTCTGCTGCAATTCTCTCTTTCATAAGAGATTCTTCTACAGCCTTTTCAGCATTAGCAATCTTTTCTTCTGTAGTTGCTCCATGAAAAAGTGCCGAATGAATGTCACAAAGTTTTTGGATTTCTGTAATCGGAGTTCCTTCTTTTATAAGTTCCTGCTCTGCTCTCATAATTTCAGAAGCCTCCACAGAAGCAAAATTCTTAACAAAGTCAGCTCTTACACTTTCAAGCTCTTCACCACTTCCAAGTCTTTTAAGATAATCTTTTAACTGTTCTGTGCGTGTCTTAGAGATTTCTTTACTTAATACAGGCTTTTTATATTCTTTCTTCCCCGCCATAGCAGGCATTTCACCTACAATTTCAAATCCATTTGACATAAAGGCTGCTACTATGTCTATCATAGAAATACCTTTCATTTTAGCACCCTTAGGTATGGTTGTAAGCCTTCCTATAGAATTTAACATAGCCTTCTTGGTAATCTCTGTAAATCCGAGATTTGCCATTATGTCTATAAGCTCAGGATACTCACTCACCAGTTCAAATACGGTTTTATTAAAATCTATTTTCTTTGACATTATATCTTCCTCCTGTTTGTTATTATGCCTTAATAATAACATAACCTACAAGAAGAATATGTTGTTTTAACAACATATAATTAAAAATCATTTTCACTATTTATTTTTATTATTTTTTATTTTTCTTCGACAATTTTATTCATTTTATCTATTACTTTTTCCGATACAAAAATCATATTATAATTACCGTCATCAAAATAAGCCTGTTTTCCAACTTCAGGAAACTGATTAAAGAATTTATCCAGTTCATCCATCTTTTCATTTACTACTTCCTTAGTAAAGAATACCTGCCCTATAATTTGCAAATCCAAAAATGCTTTAGCATCAAATTGGGGAAGATCTTTATCGGACTTGGTATCAGGAAAATATAATCCTCTTAACCATATACTTCCAAAAGCACCTTTTCCCACTTTATTTACCGAACCCGGAACATGTATATTAACTACATAATCAACTCCTGTCTTTGCAGGATCCAACTCATACTTCTTCGCCTTCTCATACATCTCACTTTTAATTAAACCATAGCAAAATGATGATTTCATAATTTCATTTCCCTGTCTTCCTGCATGTGAGAACGCATAATCTCCTACGGTTTCCACACCATCCTCCATAGTAATTTCATTAAGCATTTTACAATAACTGAATGCCCCTTCCGAAATCTCCTTTAAAGTTCCCGGAATAGTCACTATACTAAGTCCTGTAGAAGAGAATGCTCTAATACCAATACTTTCTACTAAACCTAGATTAATATTTTCTATATTTCTTCTATAAAATGCCTCATCGCCAATAGTCTTTATACTAAATGGAAGATTAACCTCACAAACGCTAAAATCACCTACACTTGCCGTTAAAAAACCATTACCTAGAGCCGTTACACCATTACCTACATTTACAGATGCCGTCTTTGCCATTTGCATAATGTTTTCTGCTGATAAATCACTATTTATTCCAAAAGTAACAGATTTAAAATTACTTTCTCCAAGAGCTTTCTTTCCATAAACTGTACCTTCTACACCTATAAAATCCCCATTACCATTCCCTGATAAAGCAAATGCCTGTTCTCCTATAGTCTTTAATCCTTCAGGAAGTTTAATATCCCCAAGCTTCCTACATCTAAAAAAAGCCTGTTCATCTATGTTTATAAGATTATTACCGAAAGTAATCTCTTTTAATTTCTTACAATCAGAAAAAGCATACTCTTTAATTTCAATCACACTATTTGGCAACTTGACAGAAATAAGATTTTTACACTCTCTAAAAGCTGACCAACCGATATATTTTACACCTTCTTCGACAGTTACTGAAGTAATATCATTATTCTTTCTAAATGCTATGTTTCCAACACTTTTAACAGGATGCTTACCTACTGTGGCAGGTATAACTATATCTCCACCCTCTCCTGTATATTCTATAATCTCACCATAATCGTTAATTACAAATTCATCATCTGATATTTTGTCATAATTAGGACTATTAAATTCGGAAGGAGTTAATTTTATACTACTCATTAATGCAGCTATTGCAGGCTCATCTATCCAAGACAACATTTCTTCATCTGAAACTATTTTATTCTTTTCATTTCTAAGACTGAATGTTAACTGAGCAGAATATTCCTCGGTAAAATCTGTATACAATGATAAATTTTTATCTGTTTCACCATACTGATTTAACACTGCATACCAAGTTTTATCTCCAATCTTCACTTCCTTTACATCTTTTGAAATATTACTTGCCGCCTCTTTGGCATTTGCAGGTGTAGATGCCTCAAAAAATACATTCCCGTTATATTTCTCAGCATACATAGTTCCAAATATAGTAAACGGCTCAATAGTTCTCATACTCCAAGAAGCCGGAAAATCTGCACTCATTCCTCCGATTGCCACTTGATTCTTATCTTTACCTTCATCAAAAGTAATACTCTGCATAACAGAAACAAATATTTCATCGTTTTTAATCTCTTCCAGATTAGTATTATCTTCTTTACTAAAAACATTAATTTCCAATCCGCTATTGCCTGCAACTATCTTACCCGCATAAGAAACTAAAGCAATATACATAGAGCTTTCAACCTGTGAACTTACACTGTCCAGGTACTTATTTTCATCACAGGAGAATATACGAGCAGAATGTCCTCCTATTTGTTCATCCACTACCGACATATTTGCCATATATTTTGTGGCTGTCCTAAAAATATTCTCAGTATATTCACTACGAATACCTAAGCTAAAGTAATCTAGCGGTGTCATCGTCATAGTCCATTTACCCTCGATATCTTCAATAACCATAGAATTTCCTTCAATAACAGGATCAAGGGCATATTCGGGAAGTTTTATAGTCAGACCTCCTTTTTCATAATAAAAGGATTTCTTTGTAACAACATCACTGATATTTTCAGAACTTGTTTTATCTATCTTACTTATATATTCAGAACTTGTTCGACTTACATTACTTATAACTGATGATTTCTTTGTATCTGTTTTACTATTACAGGATATTAACCCCGTACATAGCACAGACACCAACAATAAAGCCATAATTTGTTTAAACAATTTTATTTTCATATAACTCCTCATTCATTTTGTTTTTAATAATATTAACTTATTACAACTCTTTTTGTACAATATAATTGCTGCCATATTTTAATAATACACTTCAATTTTCTATACCAATATTTTTATATATGTATGTTAATTATACCATTCTTCAATAAATTATACTACTATTTAAGAGGCATCTACATATTATTTTAATTAAAAAAAATCCCATAGAACCAAGCTTTTGCCCGATTCTATGGGATGTAAAAAATTCTGATTCTTATCTCTTACTAAACTGTGGAGCTTTACGAGCCTTTTTAAGTCCGTATTTCTTTCTTTCCTTCATTCTTGAATCACGAGTAAGGAAACCTGCTTTCTTAAGAGATGGACGATAGTCTGCATCTGCCTCAAGAAGAGCTCTTGAAATACCATGACGAATAGCACCAGCCTGACCTGTAGTTCCACCACCATGTACTGTAACGAGAACATCAAACTTCTCAACAGTCTGTGTAAGTGCAAGTGGCTGACGAACTATAGTCTTTAAGGTTTCAAGACTGAAATAATCATTTATATCTCTTTTATTTACTACAATCTTACCTGTTCCTGCTACAAGATATACTCTTGCAACACTGCTTTTTCTTCTTCCGGTTCCATAAAATTTAACAGTAGCCAATGTAATATCCTCCCTTCACTCTAATTAGTATCTGCTCTTAATTTCATAAACTTCAGGTTTCTGAGCTGTCTGTATATAATCAGCACCTGCATAAACATGAAGCTTAGTAAGCATCTTATTACCAAGAGTTCCGTTTGGAAGCATTCCCTTTACCGCATGAGTAATGGCATCTTCTGGCTTTGTATTAAGAGTTTCCCTAAGAGTTTTCTGTTTAAGTCCACCAACATAATCACTGTGACGATAGTAAATCTTCTGATCAAGTTTCTTACCGCTTACTTTAATGCCCTTTGCATTAATAACTATTACATAATCACCGGTATCTACAAAAGGTGTATATTCAGGCTTTTTCTTACCTCTTAAAAGGTTTGCCACTTCTGTTGCAAGGCGTCCAAGTGTCTGTCCCTCAGCATCGATTACATACCATTTCTTCTCAATGCTGTTAGGGTTAGCCATAAATGTCTTCATGGTTATTCCTCCCAAAAATATTGTTAAAAGCACATTAAAGGAGTATGTGCCGTTTCGTCTATTATTATGTCAGAAAAAATATGTATCATTCTTTCAGGATGTCCGGGCCTGTCTGAACAATAGCATAGTTATTCCGTCACATCTATTTATTATACAGCTATACATATATCTTGTCAAGTACATCTTTCAAAATTATATTCACAGTTTCATTTACCAAAAGACAATCAGTATCAATGACATTATCTGCAGCCACCTCATACAACTCTTTTCTGTCAGCCATTAACCGTTCTACCTTAACAAGCTTATCCTCTCCCATAAGAAGCGGTCTTGTTTTATCTCCTTCAAGTCTTTTAACTGCTGTTTCAGGCTTAATTCTTAAATAAACTACCTTACCGAGCTGTTTTAAAAGTACAATATTGTTCCGAACGGCAACAATACCGCCACCGGTAGAAATTATCTTAAAATCGGTACTTACCAATAACTTTTTAAGAGTTTCATTTTCAAGCCTTCTAAAATACTCCTCTCCCTTACTCTCAAATATATCGCTTATTTTACAGCCCTCATAAGCTTCAATAAGTTCATCAGTATCCACAAAAGCCATATCGGTCTTTTCCTCTAATGCCTTGCCTATTGTAGTTTTACCTGAACCCATAAAACCTATCAGTACTATGTTTTTCATCATAATACTTCATCCAGCTTAGTTAATATTTCTCTTACATCCTCGATATCCATCTGTCCCGGTGCACTTGACCTTCCTATGCTGGCAAAAGTTATGGCTGAACCTGTAAAACCTCCAAGAAGCCTTGTTATCCTTCCCATACTTCCCATAGCTATACTGATTATAGGCTTTGGATTAGGACGGGTATAGGTAAGAATGGTTGCTGTCATTATTCTCATTACATCTTTTTTCTTATGCGGCATGGTTGCAATTTTAAGAATATCTGCATTACAGTTATCAATAACTGAAAGTCTGTAGACTAATTCAGCAGTATCCGGTGTACCTTCAAAATCATGATAAGAACCGATCACCTTTACATTTGTAAAGCTATGTATTTCATCAATTATATCTCTTGCTTTTAACTTAAATGAAAATATTTCAACATCAATAAGATCCGTAATTCCGGCATTTGCAACGGAAAGAATCAAATCTTTGTATTTCTCATTTTCAATTTCCTTACCGCCTTCGATCAGGGTTCTAAATGTATATATTATAGGCATTTCTCCGATTATTTCACGCATTTTAGCCAAAATCTCATTGTGAAAATCCTCATCAAACTCACCCTCCGTAAGGCTGTCTGCTCTCCATTCAATCAGATCCGCCTTACTCTCTACTGCCTTCTTTGCCGCCTCAAGTACCTCCGTCTTGTTTTTCCCCATTACAAGAACACAGATTTTAGGCTTACCCTCACCAATAGTTAAGTTTCTTACAGTTACATCCATAGTCGGTTCTCCTTTCTTCTAAAAGAATTTACTTCTTACTTCTTCAACCGGCATATCTTTCCCTGTATAAAGCTTAAAAGCATATACCCCCTGCCATAACAGCATTCCTTTTCCATCTATGCAGGTACAACCTGCTTCACGAGCTTCTCTTAAAAGCTTGGTTTCTATCGGATTGTAGACAACATCCGCCACAACAAGACTTTTTCTTAAAGCTGATATATCTTTAATCACAGATTCATTGTCAAGCGGTTTCATACCTGCTACTGTAGCATTTACAAAAATATCCGCCTGCTTAATTGTACTTGTAAATTTTACTTCATCCAAAATATCATAAATATTTATAACTACATCCGGAGCTTCTACTTTAATGCGTTTTATAGTTTCAAGCATTCTCTTAAACGATTCACTTTTTTTATTGAAAATATATATTTCATCTGCACCGTCTAAGGCTAACTGTACTATAATTGCTGTTGCCGCACCTCCTGCTCCCGCAACCACAATCTTTTTATTTTTTACAGTGATTTTATGAGCTTCAAGGTTCTTTACAAAACCTGCTCCATCCGTATTATAACCTACCAACCTGCCGTTCTCATTAACAACCGTATTTACTGCACCTATGAGCCTTGCCGCAGGAGACAATTCATCTATATAAGAAATTATATCATTTTTACAGGGCATTGTCAGGTTGAAGCCGTGCATTTTAAAAATCCTTGCAGCCGAAACCGCTTCTTTCAGTCCTTCTCTGCCCACATCTATCGCAATATATACATAGTCAAGTCCAAGTTTTTCAAAGCTGTAATTATACATTGCCGGTGAACCCGAATGTTTTACCGGTGAACCAAATAATGCAAGCAATCTTGTATGTCCTGTAATATTCATATCAGACCTCTGATTTTCTTTCCTTTTCATAGGCATTTAATACAATTTTTTCAAGATATCTTTTTAAAACTATCTGTATTTCTTCTTTTTTATCAATCGGATTAAGTAAAATAGATGTAATTCCGGCTTTTTTAGCTCCCCAAATATCCGTGAAAAGCTGATCTCCTATAAATACTGTAGTTTCTTTCTTTGTGCCCATCATGTGCATAGCTTTGATATAGTTGGCAGTATTTGGTTTCCCTGCCCTATAAATATAGAGAGAACGAATATTTACATTAAATCTTTTCACTCTCTCTAATTTATTATTTGATAGTAAAAATGTCTTAAACCCCATTTTTTTCAGTTCACCAAACAGCTTTTCAATTCTCTCATCAGCATCTGCACCATGAGGCACAAGAGTATTGTCTATATCAAATATCAGACCTCTTATACCCTTTTTATATAATCTGTTAAAATCCACTTCATAAACGGAATCTTTTCTGACATCCGGATAAAATTTTCTAAATAATTTCATCATACCAATTTAATGTTCTCATTAGACTGTTCAGCCTGTTCAAAAGTTTCTAAAATCTCCTGCCCATATTCTCCGAGATTAATTTCAAGTAAGTCTACATCTTCAAAAGTAATTTCAGTTGATTCCTCTATTGAAAGCAGATACTCCAACAATGTATCCGTATCTGTAATACTGTCCTCATCCAAGTTAAAAACTCCTTCAAGATACGAATGAGCCATTCCTTTTGTGACCATCTCTCCACAGTCAATAACAATTTCTTCCATCTTACTACTCTCCTTTTTAACCCAAAATACTTATATTTTTTATTTTAATTATAGAATATTTTGATTTTAGTATTCTATAACATAATTTATGCCACAATCATATTACCTTGTCAATAACCGTAGCCTACATGATTGTAATTATTTTTAATTAATTTGTAAAGAGTCATTTTATTAACAATTTTTTATACCAAAAAGATTATTATGCAAGCCTTATTCCGTCAGGTTCAATTACGATAACCCGCTCTTTATAAAGTCTTCCTATTGCCCTTTTAAAAGCAGCCTTGCTCATATTAAACTCTTTCTTTATTTCTTCTACATCACTTTTGTCCTGATAAGGCAAACTTCCTCCTGCCGCCTTTAATTTTTCCAGTATGACCTCCGAATCGGAATCCATTTGCACATAGGCTTTCTGCCTGAGTGAAAGGTCTAACTTTCCATCTTCTTTTACTTCAAGTACCCTTGCTTCTATTTCATCTCCTGCTTTTAGTTCTTTATGAAGTTCCTTCTTAGGCACCAGTGCTGAATATTTATTATCCACCGCAACATAAGCTCCAAATTGTTCATGTATCTGATAGACAGTCCCTTTTACCATATCATCCTTCTGATAAGGAGGTAAAAGAGATAGCCTTGAATACAAATCCATAGTTGCACAAAGTCTATTGCTTAAATCAACATACATCATTACAAGAATTTCATCATCAGGCTTTATATCGTAAATTTGTTCCTTAAATGGCAACAGTAAGTCCTTTGGAAGTCCCCAGTCAAGAAATGCCCCTATTTTTGTAACTTCTTTTACTTTTAATTTTTTTATCTCGCCAACTTTAATAAGCGGCTCAATTTTTGTTGCTATCATCCTGTCTTCTGAATCTTTATAAATAAATACCTCTATTTCAGAACCCGGCTTCATATCACATGTTACCTGATTTTTTGGAAGCAATACCTCATCTTTAGTATCTCTGTTTTCATCATCTTTTTTCTCTATATCAGTTAAATACAAGCCAAAATCTGTTTTTTTAATTACTGCCAGTGTCTGTTTACAACCTAATCTCATTTTCTTTCCTCACTATTTAAGTTCAAACTCAATTTTTGCAAAATTTTCTCCTGCTTCATTTTCTAAAGACACAAATATCTTTTTATTTTCAATATCAAAATAATAAACAGGTATCATAACATCATTAAGCACTGCCGCTTTTTTATATTCAACCCTTATCTGACTTAAAGTATTTATGTCAAAACTTTCAGGTATAAAATCAAGTGCTATTCTTATATATTCTCTGTTATTCATGTGATAATTTGAATCAATATGTGACTCTCTTACCTTTATCATATCTGCTTTTATTATTTTTATTACATTATTTGGTATAACTATCTTTCTGTCAGCCTTTTTCATCGGAAATTCTTCATCTTTTTCAAATCCGTTTCCCTCTTCTTTTTCATACTTTACAGGCTTGCCCTTCTTCGTATCTACATAAAACCAAATTGAATTTGCGTAGGCACATATTTCTCCGGCTTCGTTATATATAATGAAATTTCTAAGCCCATAAAAACCTCTAATCTCATAGGCTCTTGTTTCAACTTCAATTTCTTCATTTATCCCGGGTCTTGAATTAATTACAATCTGCCAAGAACTTAAAAACCACGCTCTGTCCATCTTAATAAGTTTCTCCCTGCTAAGTCCTGCCTTATTGCCATGAAAATTAGAACAATCCTGAAAATAACTTATAAGATGCGGAATGGTAAGTCTACTATCTTTTCCTGTCTCACTAAATCTTACTTTATTCTTAAATATATACATTGTCAGCCTCCTCCATTTCGATTATGCTGTCAATGAGCCCTGAATTTCTTCTCAATTCACTTTCGTTTTGTATCATTTCATATACCGAGCTTTCACTTCCTACGATTGTAACACATTTTCTTGCTCTTGTAACTGCCGTATATAATAGATTTCTGTTAAGAAGTGGTTTAGGTGCATTTAAAAGTGGAATTATAACAGCAGGATATTCACTTCCCTGTGATTTATGTATGGTGACTGCATAAGCAAGATCTAATTCTTCTAAATTTGCATTACTGTAATCCACCATTTTTCCTTCATCAAATTCTACCGTAAGAGTTCCTGCAAATTCATTTATTTCTCTTACAATCCCACAATCACCGTTAAAAATTCCTGTACCTGTCTTAACTGTAACATTTTTTCCGGTAACCATTTTCCACTCTATCTGATAATCATTTTTAACCTGCATTACTTTATCATTTATACGAAATACTGTTTCTCCCCACTGTTTTTCCCTTTTATATGGAGCCGGAGGATTAATATACATCTGCAAAATTTTATTTAAGTTTTCTACTCCAAGTTCTCCTTTTCTTGAAGGTGCTAAAACCTGAATGTCATACCTTGTAGCGGATACATAAGGAGGCAGTTTTTCTGCTATAAGGCTCACCAAAGCTCGTTGTATCTGTGTAGCGTTATTCATAGAAAGCATAAAAAAATCTTTGCTTTTATTATTCAGAGCAATACTCTTTCCTGCATTTATTTTATGTGCATTTGTTATAATGTCACTTTCCGCTGCCTGTCTGAATACCTCATTCAGTCTTACTACATTAAACTTTTCAGAGCCGATTATATCTTTTAATACTTTTCCCGGTCCCACACTCGGCAGCTGATTAACATCTCCTACAAGGATAAGCCTTGTACCTACCGTTATCGCTTTAAGCAAAGAATACATAAGATAAATATCCACCATAGACATTTCATCTATAATAATAACATCCGCCTCAAGAGGATTAGCTTCATTCCTCTCAAAGTGCATAGAACTGCCTTCTTCCGGATTACCGTTAAGCTCTAAAAGTCTGTGAATAGTCTGTGCTTCCATTCCTGTAGTTTCCGTCATTCGCTTTGCAGCCCTGCCTGTGGGAGCTGCAAGCAAAATTTCCATATTCTGCATTTCAAAAAGTTTGATTATTGCATTTATTGTAGTTGTCTTTCCGGTTCCCGGACCGCCTGTAATTACTACCAGTCCACTTTCAACCGCTTCATACACAGCCTTTTTTTGTAATTCTCCAAGTTTTTTATTTGTTTCTTTCTCTACTTCTTTTACTTTAGCTTCCATAACACTAAAATTATTTTCACTTTTAGCATTTAAGTCTAGCAACTTTCTTGCTACCGAAAGTTCCATATAATACAGATTATTGTTATAAACCCTCCGTTCTTCCTTAATCTCTTTTAAAAATATTTTTCGTTCAATATTTAGTTCATAAATATCATTTTCAAATTCAGCCTCTGAAATTCCAAGCAACCTTTTTGCTTCTTCATATAAATCTTTAAAAAGAAGATAAGTATGTCCATTTGCAGCTGCAATACTTAAAACAAATAAAATTCCTGCTTTCATTCTTAGAGATGATTCAGGTGAAAACCCCATTTTCATTGCAATTTCATCTGCCGTCTTAAAGCCTACCCCCGCTATGTCATCTGCAAGCCTGTATGGATTTTCACGCACAAGCTTCATAACATTAATTCCATATTCTTTATATATTTTCATAGCAAGTGTATTTGAAACGCCATACTGATTGAGAAAAAGCATAGCAGTTCTAAACTCTCTTTTTTCTTCAAACTGAGCACCTATTTCTATAGCTTTTTTCTCTGTAATTCCCTTTATTTCAGCAAGTCTTTCAGGCTCACGCTCAATTATATCAAAGGTATCATCTCCAAATTTCTTTACGATTTTGCTTGCTAATACCTGCCCGATACCCTTTATAATTCCAGAACCGAGGTATTTTTCCATAGCTACAGAAGTTTCAGGCTCTTTTATCTCATAAGAAACAACACTAAACTGTATACCATACTGTTTATGCTCAACAAAACTGCCCTTAGCAATAAGTTTATCACCCTCGGTTAAGTCCGCAAAATATCCGGTACACATAATCTCATCATCTTCCACACTGAGACTTGCGACAGTATAAGCATTTTCTTCATTTCTAAAAATGATTTTTTCCACATAACCATTAATAGTTTCTATTTCCAAAATTACTATCTCCTATACTTAACAAGCCTGCATACAGCTATTAACTATATGCAGGCAATTTTATCATATATTATTTGTAAAATAACTTACAAACAATAGTAATTACATTATCCGTTCTATTTTTCAGATTTATTTTCATTAGATGCCGATGTCGCAGTATTTCTTTTCATTGACTCATATAACATCTTAGCTATGCCTAAATCCGTATTCTGTGTAAGGATTTCTGCCTTATCCTTAATAAAGCTGTCCTTAAACATAGACATATATTCATTATCTTTCTCAGAATCTACACCGTCTATATGAGATATTTCTTCCATTTTAGCCATTACCTGTTCTACCATATAAGCCTCAAAAGATTTGCAGGCCTTCATAAGCTCTTCATCATCAGTTGTACTTTCAGCCTTCTTTACTGAATCAGTCAGCTTTTTGGTAACCAGCTTGTTTGTGGTATTTTCCATAAGTCCGTTATAATAATTATTATTTATAGAAAGAAAATCCATTATTACCTCCTAAGATTATTAGCCTGTTCAAGCATCTCGTCTGAAGCAGTTATAGCTTTTGAATTAAGTTGGTATGCTCTTTGGGTAACTATCATATTTACCATTTCGTCCGCCGCCGAAACATTAGAAGCTTCAAGATACCCTGTCTTAATCAAACTCTTATTAAGCCCTGCATCTGTATCCTCACTTCTTGCCTCGCCTGAAGCAGGAGTTTCATAGTAAAGACTTCCGCCGCTTTTGTTAAGCCCTGCAGGATTGTTAAACTGAAAAAGTGCTATCTTTCCAAGATTATCATACTTAGTTGTACCTGCTTCCTTGTCATCCACTCTGTGAAGCACATTTCCACTTGAATCTATACTTATATCCTTAGGATCCCATTTATCATCAATTTTAATAGGTTCTCCTTTTGTATTAAGAATCGGATTACCATCTGAATTAGTAAGCTCCCAGCCGTCAGATGTAGCGGAAAGTCCCAAATGACCATTTCTGGTATAGGCAGTTTTCTCTCCAACTTTTACTGCAAAAAATCCATTTCCCTGAATAAATAAATCAAACTTTTCTCCGGTATCAAGAGCTGCTCCCTGAGTAAACTTACCGGTAATTGAAGCATTACGCACACCAAGTCCTACCTGTACTCCAATAGGTTTAGGATTACCCTCGCTGTCAGTTGATTTGGTTTTAATCTGTTGATAAAGTAAAGACTTAAACTCCATACTCTGAGATTTGAATCCCGTTGTATTGATATTTGCAATATTGTTTGAAATAGTATCAAGATTTAACTGCTGTGCCATCATTCCCGATGCAGCACTCCATAAAGATCTAAGCATAATATTCCCCCCTTATTTAACTAATTCTACCTACTGAATTAACTGCTGTTTCCATAATTTTATCTGAACTCTGAATCATTTTCTGACCTGCTTCATAAGCTCTGGTTATTGTTATAAGATTAACCATTTCACGTACCGAATTAACATTGGATTGCTCTATATATCCCTGCAAAACTTGAGCTTCCGATTCTTTTTCAGTGGCTCCCTCAACAATCTGATAGAGGTTGTCACCAAATTTTTCTATATAATCATAATTTTCAAAATCCACTACCTTAATTTTATCTATAACCTGATTTTTTACAGAAACCGTACCGTCCGTACCTATTGAAATATCTTCGGAATCAAGCGGTACCTGTAAAACTCCGTTTTCAGTCCTAAGTTGATTACCGTATATATCAGTAACATGCCCGTCCTTAGTCAGCCTAAAATTGCCGTCTCTTGTATATTTTGTAGATTCATTTCCATTTTTATCTATAAATCTAACTGCAAAAAAACCTTCTCCTGAAAGTGCTAAATCATATTTCCCTGAAGTTTCCCTCAGTGCTCCCTGCGAATAATCGGTAAATACTTCACCTAACTTAACACCAAGGCTCATTTGCCCTATACTGCGGTCATTGAAAGCTTCAGACACATCCCTTATTTTTATTCCTAAAACCTTATCAAAAGACTGGCTTGAAGAACTTTCCATTTTAAATCCTGCCGTAGTTGCATTAGCAAGATTATGTGTCATTATATCCATTCTTCTTTGTTCATTAACCATGCCTGTATAGGCTGTATAAAGGCTTCTTAACATTTGAGTCCCTCCATATCTTTTATGTATCAAAAGGCAGCTTTTTAAGCTTTTATACCTTATAATATAATATCGGTCATTTCTTAATAAGACTTAACCTTTTTATTCTTTAAAACTTGTTGTATTACTTAAAAATTCTACAAACTTACCTGTACCTATGGCTACACAGTTCATAGGATTTTCTGCCGTCATTGTATTTATACCCGTTTTTGCCTCAAGAAGCTGTTCCATACCCCAAAGCAAGGCTCCTCCGCCTGTAAGCACAATTCCTCTGTCTGCTATATCCGCTGCAAGTTCAGGTGGAGTTTTTTCAAGCACCTGATGTACCGAATCAATTATCTGCTTGCAAGGAAGTTCAAGAGCCTCAAGAGTTTCATCAGAAGTAACTGTAATAGTATTCGGTAAGCCTGTAAGCAGGTTTCTTCCTCTTACATCTAAAGTTACAAGCTCCGGTCGCTTAAAAGCGGAACCAATCTTAATTTTTATCTCTTCAGCAGTCATCTCACCTATTAAAAGGCTATGCTTTTTACGCATATATTTCATAATTGCATCATCAAAATCATCTCCTGCAATTTTCACTGAAGAACTTACAACAGAACCTCCAAGCGAAATTACCGCCACATCACTTGTACCGCCTCCAATATCCACTATCATATTTCCACAAGGCTTTGAAATATCTATACCTGCTCCGATGGCTGCTGCAATAGGCTCTTCTATAATTGCCACTTCTCTTGCACCTGCATTATAAGTAGCCTCCTCAACTGCACGCTTTTCAACCTCAGTTGCCGCTGAAGGTATACATACGCTTATTCTCGGTTTTCTAAAAAATCTCTTACCACCCGCCTTTTGTATAAAATATTTCATCATTTTTTCCGTTACATCATAATCCGAAATCACTCCCTGTCTTAAAGGACGAATTGCCATAATATTTCCGGGTGTTCTGCCAAGCATAAATCTGGCTTCCTCACCTATTGCCTTTACTTTCTTAGTATCTCTGTCTATAGCCACAACTGAAGGTTCTTTTAATACCACTCCCTTACCTTTTATATAAACCAGCACACTTGCTGTGCCTAAATCAATTCCTATATCACTACCCAACATAAAATAAGGCTCCTTTCATAACTTTAACCACCTATACTATATATATAATCAAATTTTTGTTATCTCTCTATTATAAGGTCACACTAAATCATTATACCCTTTTATTTTAAAAAAAGATAGTAGAAATTAAGAATATTATATGATATTTCATAAATTTTATGCTATTATTATGTTAGGAGGTAGTTATGATAAAAAAAATTATTCCAGTATGTGTTATTACACTTATATTATCAAGCTGCAGCAGACATATAACTTCAAATGCTTCATTCCGTAGCAGCCCAACAGATAAAATCAACTCAAATAAAACACCTATGGTTTCATCTAAAAATACAGAAAATAATCAAATTTCAATAAAAAATTTTTCTGAAACAACTGATGAAACACCTTCCTTTATCAATCCTTCGGGCAAAACCATGGTTAAACGCATTTTGACTCCTGAAGGCTATAAGAGAATTAAAGCTAAAAAGGGAAGTTTTTCTGCATTTTTAAGAAATTATAAACTAAAACCTGATGGCAGCCCCGTTCTTTTATACAATGTAAATGAAAAAGGGAATCAATCCGCCCATGTAGCAGTTTTTAAGCTTCCTATAGAAAATGAGGACTTACAGCAATGTGCAGATTCGATTATGAGAGTTTACGGAGAATATTATTACAAAAATAAAGCATATAATAAAATTACCTTCCCGCTAGGAAATGGCTTTATAGCTGATTTTGATAAATGGAGAAGGGGATATGCCATAAGTATAAACGGAAATAGCATATCTTGGATTCCTTCTTCAAAGAATAATAGCAGCTATGACTCTTTCAAAAGATTTATGCGTATAGTTTTTGCTTATTCGGGCACTTTAAATATGGATAATGCCTCTAAAAAGATAAAACTTTCAGAAGCAAGAGCGGGTGATATATTTATAAGAGGCGGAAGTCCCGGTCATGTGGTTATGATTGCAGATATCTGTAAAAATGCAGAAGGTAAGAAAGCCTATCTTTTAGCACAGGGTTATATGCCCGCACAAGAATTCCAAGTTCTAAAAAATCCTCTACATGAAGAAAACCCTTGGTATTATGAAGATGAAATAAAATATCCCCTAAAAACCCCCGAATATAGTTTTGAGGAAGGGAGTTTGAGGCGATATAGGTAAAAAACAGAGAGGTTTTATCCTCTCTGTAACTTTAATATTTTAAGATACAAGTGTCAAAAGTATAAAAATTCGATGCAAGCTTGCTTGCAAGAGAATTTATTATCTTTTGACACGCAAAAAATATGAGTAAGTAGCCATTTTTTGCAAAAAAATGAGCGGATTACGAATATTTTTGCAAGGATTGCGAGAGGTGAAGCCGAAGCAATCCTGTATCATTGGTGTCAAATACTTTTGACACCCACATCATTTTAATTAAAACTCAAATTTATCTCTGAAATAATTTCTAAGTTCTGATATAGCAACTCTTTCCTGCTCCATGCTGTCTCTGTCTCTCACAGTAACCATGCCGTCTGTTTCCGAGTCAAAGTCGTAAGTAATGCAGTACGGAGTACCTATTTCGTCCTGTCTTCTGTATCTCTTACCGATAGCACCTCTGTCGTCATACTCACAATTCCAGTCTTTAGAGAGTTCTGCAAATACCTTTTTTGCTCCTTCATCAAGTTTCTTTGAAAGAGGAAATACTGCAACTTTTACAGGAGCAAGGAACGGATGGAAACGAAGCACTGTACGCATATCGCCACCTTCAAGCTCTTCCTCATCATAAGCACCGCAAAGGAAGGCAAGAGTTACACGGTCTGCACCTAGAGAAGGCTCTACTACATAAGGAATGTATTTTTCTTTCTTCTCATCATCAAAATACTCCATAGGCTCACCGGATATTTCCTGATGTCTGCCAAGGTCATAGTCGGTTCTGTCTGCTATCCCCCAAAGCTCTCCCCAACCAAATGGGAATAAAAACTCAATATCGGTAGTACCTTTTGAATAAAAGGAAAGTTCTTCAGGGTCATGGTCACGCAGACGCATTTCCTCTTCCTTCATACCGAGCGAGATAAGCCAATCCTTACAGAACTGTCTCCAATAGTGAAACCACTCCATATCCGTACCCGGCTCACAGAAGAACTCAAGCTCCATCTGCTCAAACTCTCTGGTACGGAAGGTAAAGTTACCGGGTGTAATCTCATTTCTAAAGGACTTACCTATCTGACCTATACCGAAAGGTATTTTTTTTCTTGATGTACGCTGCACATTCTTAAAGTTTACAAAGATACCCTGTGCTGTTTCAGGACGGAGATAAACTACAGCTTTACTGTCCTCTGTAATACCCTGAAAAGTCTTAAACATAAGGTTGAACTGGCGAATATCCGTAAAATCATGTTTATCACAACTAGGGCAGGCAATAGCATTATCATCTATAAATTTCTTCATTTCTTCATTTGACCAACCGTCAACTGAACTTTTTAAAGTTATTTCTTTTTCCTTTGCAAAATCTTCAATAAGTTTGTCTGCCCTGAATCTTTCGTGGCAACATTTACAATCCATAAGCGGATCGGAAAAACTTCCAAGATGCCCTGATGCTACCCATGTTTGAGGATTCATAAGGATGGCACAGTCAACACCTACATTATAAGGGCTTTCTTGGATAAATTTTTTCCACCATGCCTTTTTTACATTATTTTTAAGTTCTACTCCCAAGTTACCATAATCCCAAGTATTGGCAAGTCCCCCATATATCTCAGACCCCGGATATACAAACCCCCTCGCCTTAGCCAAGGCTACAATTTTCTCCATAGTTTTTTCCATAAGTTTACCTCTCTTTCTCCGATTTACAATATTAAACCCATTAGTTTAATTTTTAACAATCATTTAGAATATACTACCACAGCCTTATTCCCTTCGTCAACTCTCAGATGATGTGAATCTAAAAGAATTCCGCCTGAGTAATATTTTATCTTATTTTCTGTTTGAAAATTCATAAACCCTTCTACTACTGCTATATTGTATTCATCTGAAAGCACATCACCTGCTTTCTTATTTATGTTATCCCCGGAATCCGGTTCTTCAAATACAGTATCCGTAAATTCAGTAAGAGCCTCTGCCGCTTTAGGGAATTTAACATTATTTTCGCCTTTATTTCCATTAAATGCAGTATAAACTTTTGAATTCTTAAATGTTAAAACTACTTTAATTCTTCCCTCATTCAACTCAATATCACTAAGTTCTGCTGCCTTTTCCCCAAACTTTTTATTATAAGAATTCAGTTCTGCCGCAATATATCCTTTAAGTTCTTCAAAATTCAAATAATTTTCCTTAAAATCTTCTACATAAGCTATCTGCCCGCTTCCGTCAGCCCTCATATAAAGAGTTTCCCCTTTTATGTCTACTGCCTTGATTTCTTTAGGCATACTGTTGCAGGACGAAAGCATAACAGCAGACACTGTCATCCCCAACACCAAAAGAATTTTATTCCTCATTTCATTATACCTCTACTATCATTTCTAAAGATTTAAATTGAGTATCTGTATTTAAGTTTCTGTATTCTTGTGCAAGCTTTATAAATTCTTTTTTTGACCTCGGTTCTAAATCAAATGAAAAAATTTTTGTTACCTCTGTTACAGATATAAATTTTATTGCATAAATTGTCGAAGGATTTAATTTTTTACCTAAAAGCATTCCATTTTCTATAAGAGGCATTATACCCTCTATTTCAAATATTTTCCACTCAAATATTGCCTTAATAAATTTAGGGTCAAGTTCCGCCTTCTTTGCCTCAAGGGCTTTAAATGCCATATAAATAAGGTTTACAAGAACTTTTTCTCCTATATTCTCCCTCGAAAAATATGCTGCAAGTTCCATAAAATAAAACCCATAATACACTCTGTCTATATCCCTTTTCAATTCATTAAAATAATTTACTATTTTAACCTCAACAAGAGTATAAGCACTTTTACCGGAAACAAGCTTAAATGTAGCAAAAGTAAGAGGATCTGTACCTGCAAGCAACTTACTGTTAGTTCTCCTTGCACCTCTTGCAAATGCGTGGACTTTTCCATGTTCAGCCGTTATAATCACAACTCTTTTATCATACTCTCCTATAGGAAGGCAGGATACCACTACTCCTGAAACCTCTATTTCATCTGTCAAAGATTACTCCTCTTTATATCCGAAATTCTTCATAAGGGAATCTGAATTTCTCCAATCCTTTTTTACCTTAACCCAAAGATTAAGGTTTACTTTCATTCCAAGTAAATCTGAAATCTGATGCCTTGCATTTGTTCCTATTTCCTTTAGCATAGCACCTTTCTTTCCTATAATTATACCCTTATGAGAATCTCTTTCACAAAAAACGGTTGCCTCAATGTTCATTATGTTTTTATGACTATGTCTTACTGATGTATCTTTTTCCTCTTTCATACTGTCAACTACAACCGCAACTCCATGCGGAACTTCATCTTTAAGCCGTCTTAAAGCCTGTTCTCTTATAAGTTCAGCGGTAATTTGTCTTTCAACCTGATCAGTGATTACATCTTCATCATAATACATAGGTCCTTCCGGAAGTATCTCAAATAAAGTTTTAAGAAGATCCTCTTTATTTTCACCGGTTACAGCCGATACAGGCACGCAGGCTTTAAAATTTACTATATCCTTATACTTATCAATAACCGGCAATAGTTCAGCCTTTTCAACCGTATCAATTTTATTTACCACCAATATAACGGGGGTGCGGGTTACAGATAAAAGTTCTGCAATATGTTGTTCTCCCTTACCGATAAAGGTTTTCGGTTCTACAAGCCACAATACCACATCCACTTCCGACAGTGTTCTTTCTGCCACCGAGTCCATATATTCACCCAGTTTATTCTGTGCTTTATGTATACCCGGTGTATCTAAAAATATAATCTGACCCGTTTCATCTGTATATACTGTCTGAATTCTATTTCTGGTAGTTTGCGGCTTTGAGGATGTAATTGCTATCTTCTGACCTATCAGGTTATTCATAAGAGTTGATTTTCCTACATTAGGTCTTCCGATAAGGGTCACAAAGCCGGATTTAAATTTTCCCATTCATTCTCCCCTACTTCTTAATTACGACAATAGGCTTGATACTTCATCAAACTTATCAGCATTTTCTTTGATTTTTGCTTCCGAACCTACTACAACCATAATCTTTTCATCAAGTATAGCTCTCATATATTTAGCCATAGCTCTTAAATCATCTGCTGTAGTATTTATCATTTCATTTCTTGACTTCTTTATATCAGCTTCAGTTAATTCGCTCATATAAGCATTAAACGATCTTTCTCCGTCTGCAAAAGGAGTTAGCGGAATATCTGCACTTCCAACCGCACCTATTACAAATTTTGTCACTTCCTTTTCATCAGCTTCAAACTTTTCAAGATATTCCGGTATTTTCTCATAAACTTCGTTAGTCTCCGTAAGTTTCGGATCTCTGTAAGAAGAGAAGTTTGAATCTCCGTTTCTGTCAAACTTACTGTAACAGCCATAGGCTCCGCCCTTAACTCTTACATTTACCCAAAGATATTCATAGCTTAAAAGTACATTCACTACATTTAACACTCCTGTATAAGGAAGTCCCGCATCTATGAAATTACCGGCTCTTGTTACATATTGTACCTGACCTGAAGCCGTGTAGCCCTTTGCAATTAGACCTCTCTTTTTTCCTGCCCTAAAGTCAGCTATCTCAAGGCACATCTTTTCGCAAAGTAAATTTTTACCGGCTTTTTCTCCGTTTGGAAGTTTTTTAACTATATATTCCAATTCATTTACAGCATTATCGTAAATTTCTTCATCTGTTGTAAGGCTTATAATTAAACGCTCTTTTACAAAATATTTCTTTATAAGTTCATTTAATTTATTATATAAATTTTCTTTTTCAGTTTCAAAGTTCTCTGCTAAATTTTTAACAAACTTATAATAACTTAACCCTGAAAGTTTCTCTCCAATTCTATTATTAACTGAAAAATGTGATTTTGAGAGTAAAGCAGACATTCTGTCACCGCCCATTTCAAAATTCATTTCCATTCCGGAGATATTTTCCCTTAAAATTTCAACTATCCTATTATCACTACCGCCATTAATTTTAGAAGAATAAAGCATTTCTAAAATAAGAGGAAGCCCTTTATCGCTCTGTGAAATAAGTGATTTATAGTTTAGCGAATAATTCATAAGTACCTTATTTTTATCAGCTTTATTGATATAAACTTCAATATTGGTATGAATACCTCCTGTATACATAAGAGTTTCCGACACATAATCTGAATAATCTCTTTTTTCGGTATCAATAAGTCCCAATATATCTGATAAAATACCGAAATACTGTAATTCTTCAGACTGCATATCGCTTATATCAAAATTCAGCCTCAGATACATTATTCCATTTGTATTTATTTTGTGCCAAATTAACGGACTTCCAAGCAGATTCTTTTCTATATTTTTAAGAGGTTTAATCTCTTTAGAAATATCACTTCTTTCAAGAGAAGGAAGTTTTTCCATATCCTCCGCCGAAGACGGCTCTTCTTGAAAAGCCCTTAGTTTAACTTCTCTTTCTTTAAGCAGATTTATATCTTCTTCACTAAGAGTTGCCTTGTATTTTTCAAGTCTTTCTTTTAACTCTTCTTCAAATCTTTCATTTTTATTTTTCTCAGGTACAAGGGTTAATATAGCTTTATGCTCATTTTCAAGCAGATAGTGCTCTATAAGTTCCTCAAAATAACCTGTACCTATCTTACTTCTTAGCAAGTCAAAGTTTTTACCTGCATCCGCCTGCTCAAAAACAAGATTATCATCATAAAGCCAAGTTGTATACATATTTATACCCATTATAAGACCTGTCGGGTATCTTCCTGAATCCTGCTCACGATATTTAAACTCTCCATAGTTAATGGCTGCTGTCAGTTTCTTTTCGTCTATACCTTCATTTACAATCTTTTTCAATGTATCTTCGATTATTTTTACAAATTCTTCTTTTCTGTCTGCTTCCGTACCCGTAGCATGTATAGAAAAAACCGGTTGAAGCATATGTACTGAAAGACTTGAAGAAATATCTTTACCTATACCCGCTTCTATAAGAGCTTTTTTTACCGGTGCTCCGGGGGCATCCATAAGTACAAACCTTAAAAGCTGTAAAGCTCCCATTGTAACAACATCTGTAGCAGTACCTGTAACTATATTATAAGAAAGAAAA
>CAUTOC010000023.1:0-35105 GCA_963539695.1 uncultured Catonella sp.
TTACCTGAAACGATATAATACTTTCGACTGCCGCTTGCCTTCATAAAACTTATTATTCTGTCACCAAACTTAGTCTTAAATTTTTCTATTCCTCCGTTTCCAAAAATAATACAGTTGCTTTCAGAATATAAAATAACCTCCCCCGCATCAACCGACATTCCTTTAACATTTATATCCACTTCTTCTATAAATTTTTTATTTCCATTGTAATTAAAGAAATATAACACTGACTTATCATTTACTGTCTGTCCATTTTCCAAATAATTTTTGTCTATATAATCTGACAATTTCTCTGAACCGTCAATTAAAGCGGCACTTTCAGACATTGTTATATTGTTTTCATCTATAAGAAGAGCAAATCCGCTCTCATCTTCCGCTATTCGTTCAATTTTTCCTGCTATCTTTTTTTCCCACAACATTTCAGGCTCTCTTTTAGCAGAGAAACAAACAATCCTGTTATCTCCATAAGCACAAACCGTATTATTATCTGCAAATTTCAATTTAGGGAAGATAGTATTTTCAAACGGAAAAACTCCGACTATTCGGTCAGCATTGGAATTTTCACCAATTTTATCAAAATTATAAAAGGTAAGTGTAGATTTTATCTCATTACCTTCACTCTTAACATACTCTGTAACCAGTTTTGAGCCGTCCTTTGATATAGCCAGTGAAAGTGCATAGCCGTCATCCTTAGAATAAGTTTTTATTTCTGCTTTCAGTTTTTCATTTTTATCATAAGGATTAAGCAGTTGGATACTATAACCACCATCCGACTCCATAAGCACTGCAATCTCACCTTGTTCTGAAATATCCGTAAGCAATATATCCTGCATCATCGTAAGGTTTACATAAGAGGCGGGAACTATCCTGTGGTTTACAATCAAAATATTTCTTCCGCCTATATCTGCAACCGCCGCATAACCTTTACTTACCGTAATCTTAGGATTGGTCATGTTAAGAGCCGCATTCCACTCTATTTCTCCCTTATTGTTATATATGGATATACCCTCCCCGTTACAACAGATTAATTTACCATAATCTCCCGCATAGCTTGCAGATTCAGGAAGACTTTTTGTATACTCGGCTATTACCTCATAACTCCTATATGTCTTGTTATTAAAAAATATAAAATATACTGCAATTATTGCTACAGCCAAAAAAACAGCTGAAATAATCACAATTTTTAACAATTTTCCTGACGAAGAACCCTCTTCCTCAGTTCCATCAAAATCCTCAGAAACATTTAGCATAAATATTTTATTATCTTCATTTATATTTTTTAATTCATTTTCTTCTTTATTATCGGACATTATCTGTTTGCCTTTCAATTTTCGGACATCTCATGCTTATATAGTTCAATTAATTCGCTAATAGAAGCATTCGGATTTTTTTCACTTACTTTAAGCAGTGCCTGTAAAGTTTCAGTATCCATATTCTGTTTACCTAAAAAAACTTCATAATTTTCTGCTATATATATTTTTCTCTGTTTTATATAGGCTCTTATGTTTGACAAATCGGCTGTAATTTCTGTAAGTCTTGCTTTGTAGCCGTCTATTTCACCCTGATTTGTATTCTTGATTTCATCTGTCACTGTATGTTTGGTGCTTTCATCAAATGCCTTGAGAGCTTCTTTTTTCTTAGCTGCAAGGTCTTCTAACTGTATTCGTATATCCTCCAGTTGAGCATTATAATTTTCAAGCCCATACTGAGTATCATCTTTATCTTTTCTTATATTTCTGCTTATCTTAGCTATTACTTTTTTATTATTTTTAATTCTATGTCTTGCATTATTACCTGCATTTACTACATCTCTGTATTTTGTCCTTGATGCACTGAAAATAAGCATATATATTCCACCAAAAATAACAATACAAATTACATAAATAAGCCCTATTATATACGCATTTACCGGCTTAGGAAGAAAGCACCAAATAAGTGCCGGAATACCTGCAAATAATATAAGAAAAGCAAATACGCAACATAATAAATCCGCAAAACTTCCCGGCATAAAGAGAGCATAATAAATTCCTGAGTTAAATAGGGCGGGAGTTTTACTCTGTTTATAAAGTTTCTTTGTCTCCGCCTTAATCTGCTTGTTTGCCTCAATAAAATCGGCAGTTTCTGCATTTATTCTCTCAGAAACTTTACCGTTTCTATATTTTTCTTTCTTTTGGCTTGTTTTTTTAGCTATGCCGTTTAGCTTATCTTCTTCCCTATCAAATGTTTTAATTATTTCTTCACGCCTGCTCTTTATGGTATCCGTAATCTCCTTTGCAACAGCCTTTTCCTTTTCTGCTAAAGCCTTTTCCGTGTTGTTTTCAGCCGCTACAAGTTCTCTTTCTCTAAGTTCACTCTGACTAAGATCTTTTACTTCTTCATAAATTTTTAGAAGCTTTTCACTACCTTCATTAAGAATATTATTTGCCATATCTTCTCCTTATAATAAAACATCAAAGGTCACAAATAAGTCACAACCCTTTTAATCTTGTTTATAAAGCCTGCAACTTAATTATAATAGTTTGTAAGATGTTTAGTAAATAACTTGATATAAGTTTAATAAAAATTATACTTTTTTTTAATAATATGAACACAAAATAAACACATTTCACTTATATACTCTATACTTGTAGATGAAGAAAACTTTCCCCAAAGAAATACTTCATCTTCCCCCTCTCATTTAAATGTAGAGCTGCTGTAATAGTACAGCAGCTCTACTATTTTTAAAGTACAGTCCTTCCAACAAAAGCACGAAGCAGGGTTACTTCATCAACATTTTCAAGGTCGCCTCCAACCGGAACTCCACTGGCAATTCTTGTCACCTTTATTCCTGTAGGTTTTATAAGTTTACTTATATACATAGCAGTAGTTTCTCCCTCAAGACTTGAGCCTGTAGCTATAATGACTTCCTCTACATCGTTGTTTTGAAGTCTTATCATAAGTTCTTTAAGCTTTACATCCATCGGACCGACACCTAAAAGCGGTGAAATCACGCCATGCAGTACATGATAAACTCCCTCATATTTTTTAGTCTTTTCATAAGCTGCCAAATCTCTCGGGTTTTCAACCACCATTATCATATTATGGTTTCTTTCTTTGTCTGCACAAATAGGACAAAGAGGAGAATCTGTCAAAGTAAGGCATTCCTTACAATAACAGACATTCTCTTTAGCCTTACTTATTGCTAAGGACAGAGCCTCTACATTTTCCTTAGGCATACCGATAATATGAAATGCAAGTCTTCCTGCGGTCTTTACTCCTATACCGGGAAGTTTTGAAAGTTCTTCCACCAACTTATTAACCTGTTTTCCATAATAATCCATTTAGAAAGGGAATCCTCCGCCCAAACCGCCAAATCCACCTGTAATCTGATCCATAGAAGCACTGCTTGCCTCTTCAACTTTACGAAGAGCCTCACCAAGTGCTGCTGCTACAAGATCTTCTAATGTTTCGATATCCTCAGGATCTACAACTTCTTCTGCAAGTTTCACTCCAAGCACTTCTCTTTTGCCGTTTAACTTAACAGTTACAACTCCGCCACCGGCAGTCCCTTCAAACTCCTTAGTTTCCATTTCTTTTTGCTTTTCTTCCATCTGGCGCTGCATACGCTGTGCCTGTTTCATTATATTTCCCATTCCGCCCGGTATTCCACCGCCCGGAAATCCACCTCTTTTTGCCATTTTGTTTATTCCTTTCTTGAATATAATACATTAAATTAAGGGAAATCATCTCCCTATGTGCCCAAGTTTGGCATTCACTATAGTTTATCTCATTTAATCCTCATATGTCAATAATCCCGGAGCATGTAAATTGCTGACGATTATTTCGATAAACTGTACCTCAATCATCTAATAACTTCATACTACTCCACAGTTCCATCTTGTAAATTTATAATTAGTTGTCTTCCATCACAATCAAGCCATAGCCTTTCATTATCCAACAATTCATAATTCGTAACCATCTCTCTGAATACAGTACTCCATTCTTCTTTTTTCTCACTATAGCAAATTAATTCCAAATCACATAATACATAAATAGCATTCTTAATACTTATTACATCTAAAATTACTGAAAACAATTTTTCATTAAATAACATTTTTTCATTATTAAAATCAAATAAAATCAAATTTTCTCCGGTAGCAATATAGCACAACCCACTTTCTCTGTCCAAATTAAATATAGGTTCTATCCCATAATTGCAGTAAGCCATTCCAAAAACTATATAATTTCCAAAACCGACTGCCGCATAACTATTTTGTTCCTCTTCACAAAAAATAATCTCTTTACATTGTAACAATTCTTTCATTTCATAAAAACTGTCAACCTGATAAAGTGTTATATTTTCTGTTTTAAAATCAATCCCCTTTATTTCTATAATTTCAGCTTCTGATTTACTTACAAAACTCATATTATAAGTATTTGTAACTATTATATATAGGTTCTCTTTGTCCCCTTCCAATTTTCTACTTACTATTCTTTTTACTTCACTTGTATAATTTTCATCCTCCACTTCATAAATGATATTTTCATTCTGCTCAATTGTTTTTTCATCGGATATTTTCAAAGAATTCACATTTTTAAATTCTATTTTTATCTGTTTATCTATTTTATACTCATCAGCCCAGGTTGCCAGCTTTACAGTCAATCCTCCATCTTCCCCAAAACATATGTCTGTTGTATAAGTTGCTTTAGGAATTTTGGCTTTACAATATTCTTTCCAAGCTTCCATATTCCCTCACTTTCTGTAATATTTTTATATATAACATAAGGAAAGAGGCACTTATGCACCTCTTCTCCGTTTAATCCTCATATGTCAATAATCCGGCGGCAACCTTATCAAATCCTATCATCATCACATCACCGCTTTGTTTTGCTTCCTGCTCAAATTTTGTCCTAATCTCTACAGCAACACCTGTTTTTTCAAGGATTACCTTACTAATAAGTTCCTTACTTTCTTCCCTTTCAATCCAGTCCTTGTCAAACTCTCCATTTACAGCCAGAACCAGAGCATTACCATTTTCAGAGTAATAAGGTCTTACATTGTATAATACGGTTTTTAAAGGATTTTTTATACTTTTATCATTTATTATGCTTCCAAATGAAGCGGCTATCTTTTTAATATCATCCGGAAGCGCCTTTACTACGGGGGCTTTTATCTCCTCCTCTTCCTCTTCTTTTTCTAAAGGTAATTCAGCCTTTTTAATTCCTGTAAACTCTCCACTTTCTATAATTTCTTCCAATTTTTTTATCCTGGCTATAAGGCTTTCCCTGTCTTCTTCCATTTCAGGCTTGCAAAGTTTTATAAGTGCAATTTCAAGTTCGGCACGCTTTAATGTAGAATATTTAATATCTGCCGATAATTTTGAAAATATTCTTATATATCTGTATAAATCATTTTCATCACCGATTTTAGCTACTTCTTTAAGTTCAAGAAGCTTATCCGTACTTATCTCAATCCTCTCAGCAGCCGCCTTTGATACTCTTAACAAAAGTAAATTTCTAAAATACCATGTAAAATCAAATGCAAATTGACCTATATCAATTCCGTTTATTGATATTTTTTCCGTCACTTCAAGACAAGTAGCTACATCTCCTCTTCTTATCGCTATATAAAGCCTGTTGAAAATATCCGTATCTACCGAGCCCAGTACATTAAGCACCTTATCATAGGTTAATTTTTCATCAAATGAAAAAGCCAAACATTGATCAAGTAAACTTAGGGAATCACGCATAGAACCGTCACCCTTTTTAGCTATAAATTTTAAGGCTTCATCTTCGTAAGTATTACCTTCTTTATCCATCAATTCTTTAAGTCTGTCTGAAATAGTATCTGCTGAAATCCTTCTAAAATCATATTTCTGACATCTTGATTTAATCGTAGGAAGTACCTTATGCGGCTCTGTTGTAGCTAAAATAAAAATAGCATAATCAGGCGGCTCTTCAAGGGTTTTTAAGAGTGCATTAAAAGCACCGCTTGAAAGCATATGTACCTCATCTATAATATATACCTTATATTTTGTATCTGTCGGGGAATATTTTACCTCTTCTATAACTTCACGCATATTGTCAACACCGTTATTTGTTGCAGCATCTATTTCTATTACATCTAAAGTCCTGCCCTCTCCTATTTTTTTACAGGTTTCACAAACTCCGCACGGACTTCCCTCTTTTGTATTCTCACAGTTTACAGCCTTTGCAAATATTTTTGCCACGCTGGTTTTTCCGGTTCCTCTTGTACCTGAAAACATATAAGCATGCCCTATTTTTTCATGTTTAATCTGATTTTTAAGTACCGTAACTACACTGTCCTGTCCTTTTACCTCATCAAAACCCTTAGGTCTGAATTTTCTATACAAAGCTGTATATGACATATTTTCCTCCTGTATACAAGATTTAACACCTTCCTTGTGATAATTACATACAAAAATATTTATTTCCTTATATTTTTTTATATAAAACGCATAAAAACCTTGTAAATAACTTCATTTATAAGTATAATAACTATAAAGGTATATTTCCTTTTTTGCAACTAAAATATTATTGCTTTAAAATTGCATAATTTATTCCAAATTATTTGCCGTAACAGACTATGCCGCCAGCTCTTCCTATAAAATGAGCAGTCTGAAAAGCCGATAATTTGAGATTACCTAAGAAAGGTCAAAATATGGTCAAATCAAAAGTTAAAAGCATTCCAAAAGAACTCAAGCTTTTTGGCGAAGGTGAAAATTATTTTGCCTATGAGTATTTCGGCTCTCATAAAGCTTCAAAGCGAAAAAAAGACGGTGTAATCTTTAGGGTATGGGCTCCAAATGCCAAAGGTGTATCCGTGGTAGGTGATTTTAATAATTGGGATATATGTGTTTCACAGGCGGAATATATCGCAGAAGGTGTATGGGAAGTTTTTATTCCCGATGTTCCTGAATATGCCGCTTATAAATATGCGATAATCTATCCTGACGACTCTGTTCATTTCAAAGCCGATCCTTATGCCTTTCATAGTGAAACTGACGGAAGCACAGCTTCAAAAATATATTTTTTAGAAAATTGTTTTAAATGGTCTGATGATGCCTGGCAGAAAAAGAAAACCGCTCCGCCGGCTCCTGCTCCGATGAATATATATGAAGTTCATATAGGTTCGTGGCGATTACATAAAGACGGTAATCCGTTAAATTATCGTGATTTGGCTGATGAACTCATCCCTTATGCTAAGGACATGGGCTATACTCATCTTGAACTTATGCCGATAACGGAGTTCCCGCTTCCCGCCTCTTGGGGTTATCAGGTAACCGGATATTTTTCCGTTACCTCAAGATACGGCACTCCCGCCGACTTTATGTACTTTGTAAATAAGGCTCATAAAGCGGGGCTTGGTGTACTTATAGATTGGGTACCTGCACATTTCCCGAAAGATGATTTTGCTCTTGCAAGGTTTGACGGCACTCCTTTATATGAAGACCCTAATCCTTTAAGAGGAGAACATAAGTCTTGGGGAACTCTAATCTTTGACTTCGGAAAAGCCGAGATACAGTCTTTCCTTGTTTCAAGTGCGATGATGTTTGCTAAAGAATACCATATAGACGGCATCCGTGTAGATGCTGTGGCTGCTATGCTGTACCTAGACTATGACAGACCGGACGGACAATGGTGTCCTAACGAACAGGGCGGGCATGAAAATCTTCAGGCTATAGCATTTTTACAAAAGTTAAACCATGCTATTGCTACAAGAATGCCCGGTACAGTTATGATTGCCGAAGAGTCCACAGCTTGGCCTCTTGTTACACGCCCTACCGATGTAGGAGGACTCGGTTTCCATTATAAATGGAATATGGGCTGGATGAATGATTCTCTCTCTTATATTAAAACCGATCCTTATTTTAGAAAGTTTGAACATAGGAAACTGACCTTCCCTATGGTTTACGCTTTTTCTGAAAATTATATACTTCCTATTTCACATGACGAAGTGGTATATGGTAAAGGTTCTCTGTTAAATAAAATGCCCGGTGAATATGAGCAGAAATTTGCAGGTTTTAGGGGCTTTCTTATGTATATGTTAAGTCACCCCGGTAAAAAGCTTTTATTTATGGGAAGCGAACTCGGGCAGTTTGACGAATGGAATTTCAGCAAAGAATTAAACTGGAATCTGCTTGACTTTGAATCCCACCGTATGCTTCATGATTTTGTAAGAGATGCAAATCATTTTTACCTTGACCACAAAGCACTTTGGGAAATAGAAGATGACTGGTCGGGATTTACTTGGTTAAATGCCGATGATGCGGACCACAACATCATTTCTTATAAGAGAAGTACAAAATCAGGTAGAGATATTATTTTTGTTATAAACTTTTCACCTGTAGCAAGAGAAAATTATTATCTTGGCGTAGATAAAAAGAAACCATATAAAGAAATCTTTAATACGGATGATGTTAAATATGGCGGCAGCGGTTTATTAAACGAAGGAAAACTTACTACAAAGAAAGGTGAAGTAAACGGAAAGAAACAATATCTCTCCCTTACCATACCGCCATTGGCCGCTATTGTAATTGCATAACCAAAAGCATTTATAATTTGAAGTTAATATAAAAGTTAAATATTTTAATTACATAGGAGGTTTGTCATGTTAAGAAAAAAAGAGTGTCTTGCTATGCTGCTTGCAGGCGGCCAGGGAAGCAGACTTTATACTCTTACCAAAAAAGTCGCTAAGCCGGCAGTTTATTTTGGAAGCAAGTATAGGATTATAGATTTCCCTCTATCTAACTGTATCAATTCCGATATTGATACGGTAGGTGTACTCACACAGTATCAGCCTTTAGAATTAAATGACTATATCGGCAACGGTTCACCTTGGGATCTTGACCGTAACTACGGCGGCGTGCATATACTCCCGCCTTATCAAAAAAGCAGAGGTGCAGACTGGTACAAAGGAACTGCAAATGCAATTTATCAGAACCTTAATTTTATAGAAAGATATGACCCTGAATATGTAATCATTCTGTCAGGTGATCATATATATAAAATGGATTATAATAAGATGCTTGAATTTCATAAAGAAAAGGGTGCGGATGTGACCATAGCCGTGCTTGAGGTTACTCTTGACGAAGCTAAGCGTTTCGGTATTCTTTCTACAGATGAAAATGAACGCATAACGGAATTTGCCGAAAAACCTGCGAAACCTAAGAGCACCAAAGCTTCTATGGGTATTTACATATTTAATAAAGACATACTTGTAAATTATCTGAAAGCTGATGAGGAAAACCCTAAATCTTCAAATGACTTCGGTAAAAATATTATACCTGCTATGATAGAGGACGGTCGCGGGCTTTATGCTTATCCGTTTAAGGGTTACTGGAAGGATGTAGGAACTATCCGTTCTCTTTGGGAGGCGAATATGGATTTACTTGGTGAGGCTCCGGAACTTGACCTCTCTGACCCTGACTGGAAAATCTCTTTCCGCCACGATCCTATCAATCCTCAGTACATCGGTAATGATGCTAAAATATCAGATTCCATCATTGCTGAGGGTTGTGATATAGAAGGAACGGTTATTAATTCCGTTCTTTTCTCCGGCATAAAAGTAGGTAAAGGAACAATCATTAAAAACAGTGTAATTATGCCAAATGTAGTTATCGGTGAGAATGCAGTTATAGACTACAGCATACTTGATGTGGGCTGTAACATAGAAAACGATGCGGTTATAGGTGAAAATGATGCCGGAAAAGACATCACCGTAATCGGTGCCAACATAACTATTGCTGAAGGTAATAAAGTTGAAGCAGGCACTATGGTTGAAGAAGATGTCAGATAAATATAATAATAAAGAAATGAGGTTAATATGGCAACAGCGGGTTTAGTTTTTTCAAATATTCATGATAGAAATGTCTCACAGCTGACCAGTGGCCGTACAATGGCTTCTGTTCCGTTTGGCGGCAGATACAGGCTGGTAGACTTCGTACTTTCAAATATGGTAAATGCCGGCATAACCAAAGTCGGACTGATTACCAAATCAAACTACCAAAGTCTTATGAAACATGTAGGCTCAGGTAAAGACTGGGATCTTGCCAGAAAGAATGAAGGTGTTATCATCCTTTCTCCTTTCGGTGAAGCAGGTAGCGGACCGCTTTATACAAACCGTCTTGAAGCTCTTCAAAACTCAGTTACCTTTATAGAACATTGTGATGAGGAATACTTCATAATGACTGACTGCGATATTGTATGCAACCTTCCTTATGATGAGATTATCGAGTTCCATAAAACTTCCGGTGCAGATATTACAGGTGTATATCAGGAAAATAGATCTACCCGTCCTATAGAGCGTTCAAGCAGTATTTTTGAAATAGATGCAGATGGAAGAATTACCGACCTTAAAGTTCAAAAAAGCATAAGCGGCAAAAAGAACTTCTCTCTAAATGTATGGGTATTCAACAGCCAACTGCTTAAAGACTTGGTGCGTGATTCCATCATTTACGGAACGGTAAGCCTTTCAAGAGATATAATCGCACCACGCCTTGAAAAATATAAGGTTATGGGTTATGAGTTTACCGGACATCTCTCCTGTATAGATTCACTTTCCGGATACTTTGAAGCTAACATGGCACTGCTTGAAAGGGAAGCCAGACATCAGCTTTTCCACAGTACAAGCTACCCTGTATATACCAAAGTTAAGGACTCCGCTCCTACAAAATACGGCTCTAATGCAAGGGTTAAAAATTCCATTATTGCAGATGGTTGTCGTATAGACGGTATAGTAGAAAACTCTATACTTTTTAGAGATGTAACAGTTGCACAGGGTGCGGTTATTCGCAACAGTATAGTTATGCAGGACTGCGTACTTGAAAGAAATTCATCCATAGACTATCTTGTAATGGATAAGCGTGTTGTAGTCCGTGGCGGCAGATATTTAAGCGGTTGTGAAGGACATCCGTTCTTTATTGAAAAGAATTCTATTTTATAGTAAGCTGTTAAGGGTCAGAAGGAGTCATTCCTTTTTGACCCTAAAATCATTATAATTCTTTCAAATGGGAGGTCAAAATGGCTAGAAAAAAGCTTAAAGAAACAGACAAAGATAATGAAGTAAAGACCGATAAAAAAGAAGAACCGATTAAAAAAACCGGGCGTAAAAAAACTGAAAAACCTGAATTAAAAGAGATTAAAAAAACAGCTGAAAAAGAAACTAAAGCTGAAAAAAAGGTTAAAAAAGCTGAAAGTACTGCTAAAACCGTTTCTAAAAAAACCGAAAAAAAAGCTGATACAAAGAAAGAGCCGGCAAAAACAAGGCGTGCAAAAAAAGAAGTTAAAGAAACCAAAACACAAGTTGAACAGGTGGCTGCTATGATAAATCAAGAAATAACGAAGGAAGTTAATAAATCCGAAAAAACTGCTCCTGAAAAGAAAAAAATTCTTTTTGTAGGTTCGGAAGTCCTTCCATTTGCCGCTACAGGAGGACTTGGAGAAGTCCTTGGAAGCCTCCCTAAAGCACTTGCTGCAAGAGGTGATTATGATGTAAGGGTTATGATGCCTTATTACAGCGATATCGGCGAACAGTATAAGAGTGCTGCAAAATATCTGTGCAACTACAATGTAGGACTTTCTTGGAGAAATCTTTATTGCGGACTTTTTGAATTAAAACAGGACAATGTAACTTATTATTTCATAGACAATGAGTATTATTTCCACCGTGACGGTCTTTACGGTTTTTATGATGACGGCGAGCGTTATGCTTTCTTTAGCAAAGCTGTAATGGACAGTTTCTACTTCATAGATTTTATGCCTGACATAATTCATGCAAATGACTGGCAGACAGCTTTGATACCTATTTATAATAACTGCAAGTACCACTATGATATTAAACTTATATTTACAATACATAATATCGAGTATCAAGGACAGTACGATCTTAAAATTATGCCTACCGTATTCGACCTTCCGCCTGAAGCGGGAGCATTTGTAGAATATGAAGGTTGCGTAAACCTTGTAAAAGGTGCTATCGAAACCAGTGACTGTGTTACCACGGTAAGCGAATCCTATGCGAAAGAACTTGAAGATGCCGCTTTTGCACATGGGCTTCAGGATATGATAAAGAAAAACAACTGGAAAACAAGGGGAATACTTAACGGAATAGATACTGAAGGCTACAACCCTGCTACGGATATAGCTATATCTCACAAATTTACTCCTAACGATTTCTCCGGAAAATTACAGGATAAGCTTGAACTTCAAAAACTGGCAGGACTAAAGGAAGATGCGGGAGTTCCTGTTATAGCAATTATTTCCAGACTTGTAGCACATAAAGGACTTGACCTTATTACACAGGCTATGGAAAATATAGTAAGAAACTGTGAAGTACAGTTGGTGGTTCTTGGCAAAGGCGACAGAAAATATGAGGATTATTTCATTTGGTTACAAAACCAGTACGGCGGTAAGGTATCCGCTATGATTACTTATAATAAAGAGCTTTCAAGGAAGGTTTATGCCGGAGCTGATATGTTCCTTATGCCAAGTAAAGCCGAACCTTGCGGACTTTCACAAATGATAGCCTGCCGTTATGGAACAGTACCTATTGTAAGGGAAACAGGCGGACTTAGAGATTCAATCACAGATTGCAGTTTCGGAGAAGGAAACGGATTTACCTTTGCAGCCTACAATCCTGATGAAATGGCAAATGCAATTTATCGTTCCATTGACCTTTATTACAATAAACCTGATGATTGGGACAGGCTTCGCAAACACATTGCAACCATTGATTTCAGCTGGGCTAATTCAGCTAACAAATATGATGAAATGTATAGCTGGCTGATAGGAAGATAAACATATAATTCGGATTAATTAAAAAAATTGTCAAAACATCTTATTTATATAATAATCAGGAATTACCCTTTTGTTATATAGTAAGATGTTTTTGCTATAGGCTTTTTTATATAAAAACTTGCTTTTATTTCAATTCTATGTGATAATTACTCTTGGTCATTATCACAGATTTTATATGTTTAGGGAATTGTCCCTAGGAAATGAGGTTATTGTGTCAAATAAATTATTTAAGAAAAAACATAGCCACGCAAAAGAAAATTCCGAATCTGTTACAAAGCCTGTTAAGGTTTCTGTTACAGATGTAGCTCAAGTTGAAGCGGCAATAGCGGACAAACTTTCAAGACATTTCGGTGCTTCCTTTGAGGAGGCTACTAAGGATCAGATTTATAAGGCTACTGCGATAACAGTAAAGGATATTCTGCTTGCAAAAAAGCGTGAATTTAAGCAGGCGAATAATAAATCAGGCGGTAAAAGGGTTTATTACCTTTGTATGGAATTTTTGGTAGGACGCTCTCTAAAGAATAACCTTTACAATTTAGGACTTACAGATATTTATGGTAAAATACTTAAAAAATATGGTTATGACTTAAATGAATTATATGAAATGGAACCTGATGCAGGACTTGGCAACGGAGGTCTTGGAAGGCTTGCCGCCTGTTTTATGGACTCGCTTGCTTCCCTTAACTACCCTGCTACGGGATTTTCCATACTTTATGAATACGGTTTGTTCAGACAGAAAATAGTTGAAGGCTGGCAAATGGAGATGCCTGATGTATGGCTTCCGGGTGGCGAGGTTTGGCTTTCTCCTCGTACTGATAAGACCTTTTTAGTTAAATTTGGCGGACATATAAATGAAACTTGGACAGAAAAAGGGCTTATCACAGAGCAGGTAGACTGCGAAGAAGTAGAAGCCGTACCTTATGATATGATGATTTCAGGTGCTGACAGTAAGGGCGTAAGCGTGCTGAGAGTATGGCGCAGCCGTGATATAGATACTTTTGATATGAATTCCTTCTCAAGAGGCGACTATGCAAGAGCTACTCTCGGAAACAATAAAGCGGAACTTATCTCTAAGGTACTATATCCTAGAGACAGCCACTACGAAGGTAAGGAACTTAGACTTAAACAGCAATATTTCCTTGTATCTGCATCTGCACAGAATATAATAGCGGACCATATAAAATACTATCCTTCTCTTGACAATCTTGCGGAGAAGGTGGCAATACATATAAACGATACTCATCCTGCTATGATAGTGCCTGAACTTATGCGTATATTTATGGATGAATATCATTATTCATGGGATGACGCTTTTAATATAGTAAGTAAAACTCTTGCCTATACCAACCACACCGTCCTTGCCGAAGCTCTTGAAAAATGGCCGGAAGACATGATGAGAAGGCTACTTCCAAGAATATACCAAATTATCCATGAATTAAACGAAAGACATTGTAAAAGAATTTATGAGAAATTTGCGGGAGACTGGGGCAAGTGTTCCCACATGGCGATTATTTCAGGCGGTGTAATCCACATGGCAAATCTATGTATTATGGGTTCACATAATGTAAACGGTGTATCGGAGTTACATTCGGACATACTTAAAAAGTCTGTATTTAAGGATTTTTATGATGATACTCCTGAAAAATTTACCAATGTTACCAACGGCATAGCCCACAGAAGGTGGCTCTGTCAGTCAAATCCAAGGCTTGCAGAGCTTTTAGATGAGACTATCGGAACTTTTTACAAGAAAAACGGACCTGACCTTATTAAACTTCAGGCTTTCCAAAATGACAACACAATTTTGGACAAACTTGCTGAAATAAAATTGGCAAATAAAAAAGATTTTGCAGAACTCCTGCTACATGATACCGGAATCAAAATTAACCCTTATTCTGTATTTGATGTGCAGGTTAAGCGTCTGCATGAATATAAACGCCAGCTCTTAAATGCACTTCAAATTATAGCACTTTACCTTGACCTTAAAGAAAATCCGAATTTGGACATTGTACCACAAACTTATCTCTTTGCTGCAAAGGCAGCTCCCGGTTATGACAGAGCTAAGTCCATTATAAGGCTGATAGTAAATCTTGGTGAAGAAATAGCCAAAGACCCTGTAATAAGCAAAAAATTGCAGGTAGTATTCCTTGAAAACTACAGGGTAACAATGGCTGAACATATTATGCCCGCAAGTGATATATCTGAACAAATTTCCCTTGCCGGAAAAGAGGCATCCGGTACGGGTAATATGAAACTTATGATAAATGGAGCTGTAACTATCGGAACTCTTGACGGTGCAAATGTGGAAATATCCGAAGCTGTGGGTAATGATAATATCTACATTTTCGGTATGACTGATAAAGAGGTGGAAAACAGATGGTGTGACGGATATAATCCTTACAAATATTACGAAGAAAATCACCGTCTTAAAAGAGCTGTGGACTACCTTAAAACCGGTATAAACGACAATGATTTCTCAGATATTCACCGTTACCTTTTAGTTGGAGATCATGGAATAGCCGATCCGTACATGTGTATGGCTGATTTTGGAGATTATTGCAGAGCAAGGTACGATATGTTAAATGACTACAAAAATCAGAGAGAATGGACTAAGAAGTCCCTTGTAAATATAGCTTCTGCGGGCAGGTTTGCAGCTGATACCGCAATAAGAAAATATGCAGAAGAAATTTGGGGAATAAAACCGATACAGTAGGTGTATTATGTTTAGACTTTGGGCAAAAATAATTGTTTCAGGAAAAATTGTTAAAAATATGACAATTAAAAATTCCGACCTTTCTCTGAATCGTACTAAGAAAATTTTTAATGCTATTAATGAAATTTGCTACGCTTATGATTTAAGCCAACCTTTATGGTTAGATAAAAATATACGAGAGTTTAAGAAAAACAGCAGAACAAGGTTTACAAAGGATAATTTTGTAGACGATATAGATTTTGATGCTTTGGATATTGAGGTCATTGAAGAAGATTAAAAATGATGAGTACATCTCACAAAAAGAACACTGTAAATTAAATCTTACAGTGTTCTTTTTATATTATTAAATTTTATTAGTCTTATAACTCTTTAATTAACTCAGTCATAAGCTTTACAGTATGCTCTATCGCTTTTATTTCAAACTCACGATAATCAACCTTGGCACTTCCGTCAGCTTTATCCGAAATTGCCCTGATTATAACAAAAGGAATATTGTTCAGATAAGCTGTATGAGCTATACCGCACCCTTCCATTTCAGCACAGTAGCCGTTAAACTTATCTACAAGCCATTCTTTTTTATCGTTTGCATTAATAAACTGATCTCCGCTTACTACTCTGCCTATAAAACATTTTATATCAGGATTTACTCTCTCACAGATTTCTTTAGCTTTTAAGGCTAATACATTATCCGCTGTAAAAGTTGAGGTTTCCATTCTTGGTATAACACCCTCTTTATAGCCGAATCCTGTCACATCAAAATCGTGATAAACGGCATCATCTGAAATAACTATGTCACCTACATTCAACTCATTGTAAAGTCCGCCTGCAACCCCTGTATTTATTACTCTGTCAACCTTATAATCATCAATCAGAATCTGTGTGCATACTGCCGCATTTACCTTACCTATTCCGCTTCTTACAACAACTACATCCTTACCATAAAGCTTTCCTTTTAAGAAATTCATCCCCGCCTTTGTACTCTCTTTCGGTTCTGTCATATCCTCTTTAAGCTTTGCTACTTCCTCCTCCATAGCTCCAATTACACCTGTAATCATAGTTTCTCCTTATTTTGAATTAAACACCTTGTCAAACCAGCCTATTCTTCCTTTAGAAGGTTTATAGTTATTTGCCGATGCTTCATTCAAAAATGATATAATATCATCAGTAAGTGCTATCCTATAAAATTTAGTTTCTCCGTTATCTCCTATTATGCTAAGATAATTAGAATCTGTTGTAGTAAAGCAGGTAAGCCTTGAAACTCCTGTATAGAACCTGTCCAAACTGTCCACAAATTCTACCATATAGCCATAATTATCCCTCATTGCGGTAGAGTTATACTCCGACTGGCTTACTTCCACAGCTCTTATTTCTTCCTTCTGAAAAAGATTTATCAGCTTTTCAGTTTCTTCCTGATCCAAAGAATAAATAAGTGATTCCCCTTTTTTATCTGCACTCAGAGCAGAAATTTTGGCTTTCGTAACTTCTCCGGCAAATAAAATTTCTTCTACTTTTGAAACTCCCTCAAGTTTTTTTTGCTCTAAGGTAAATTCATCCGAGAGCTTTACTTCTTCTTTATTACCGACACCCTTGCCTCCACATGCGGAAAGGATACCCATGGAGAGAATAACAGTAAATATTATTATCTTATTTTTCATATATCGCCCTTTTCTATGATTATTACAAAATTTTCATAACCACTTTATTTTTACCTGTCTTTTTAGCTTCATACAGCATTTCATCTGCCAAACTCATAATTTCAGACTTAGTTACGACTTTATTCGGTTTAGAAATTGCCACTCCCACACTTATGGTCAAAACCTTTGTGTCCGTCTTTATATTTTCTATCCCTAAATCATATATTCCTTTTCTTATCTTATCGCCTAAAGCCAAATTTTCTTCAGCGGTTAAGCCTATGCAGGCACTTATAAATTCCTCACCGCCAAAACGGGCTGCAATTCCTCCACTTTCATTGATATTGGCATTTATTATCTTTGCCACGCTCTTTAATGCCTCATCTCCTATAAAATGCCCATAAGTATCATTATATTTCTTAAAATCATCTATATCAAACATAAATACACTGACGGTTTTATTTGACTTGCTCGCCTCTTTCCTAAGTTCATGAAACTTTTCATTAAATTCTCTTCGGTTGCTGATCTGAGTAAGTGCATCAAGACCCGCCATTTTGCTTAACATATCATTTGCTTCTTTGAGTTTTTCCTGTATTTCTTTATTTCTCTTTATCTCATTTTGAAGTTTCCCTGAATGAATGGCATTGTTAAGGGCTATTACAAGGTACGGACGCAGTTCCTTTAAAAAATCCAAATCCTCAGGCTTATATGAGTTCAGATCTCTAGTCTGCACAGAATAAGCACCTATAACCTTATTTCCTATACTAAGAGGGATAAATAAGGCTGTCCTCATATCGTCTTTCGGCGAACTTCTTTCATTATCTATATGCTGAAGAATAGGCTCAAAGTCATCATCTTCCGAGCTTATAATCCTATTATATTTACAACACTTTACAAAAGCACTTTCCGCACGGTCAAAGCTTAGAGAAAATCCCGGACTCCTAACCCCCATATTGTAACTTAACAGTGAACGAAGCTGATTATTTTCAGGTTCCGATGCTAAAAACATAAACGCATCTGTCGGAATATTTTCACGGATAGTTTTGTAAATAAGTTCCACTACTTCATTTAAGTCTGTTGAAGATGTCAGTTTAAGCCCTATTTCATGTATAATCCTAAGCCTGTTATAAGCTTTTTGAAGTTCATCTTTATTGCGTATAGCCTCTTCTGCAACCAACTTAAACTCCATATTTTTATTCTGTGCTTCCACCGTCTTATTGCCTTTAAGTACACCTTCAACTATTTGTATCGAGTCAGCCTGCTTTTTCTTACTTAGTTCCCAACTGTACTCAAGGAATTGCTTATATTTTCTGTGTATCTCTTCCGCTTTTTCATCATTTCCATGTGCAAGATAATATTTTTTTAAATTTCTGTAAACTATAGGTTCATCTATAGGATCTTCTTCTGTTGAGATTTGTTCAACCTCAAGAAGTTCATTTTCAAAAAACTCTAAATCTAAATTATTTTTATCACATTCTTCTATAAACGCATATAATACTACTAACTTAATTGATAGATTATTCTCAGCTATATTTCTTGACTGAATATATTCCTGCTTGGCTTTGTCATATTCTTTCTTCCAAAAGAAATAATACATCAGCCCCAAATGGTAGGAATGAAGAATATCCAAACTGAAACCTTCTATAGATATGTTGACAAGCTGATTATATATTTTTTCTACCTCTTCTGCATCAGGGTCACTCAGCTTAGTGAGAGAAATTATAATGTCCGATAAAATATGAGTTTTCTTTTCTCTCAGCCTAAAATAGTTCTTATCCGCATACTCTATATGCTTGAGAGCAGCCCTAAAATATTCCATTGCCTTTTCATACTGATTCATATTTACAAAAATAAGTCCTATATTGGCACAAGATACAGGCAAGGTATTTTTTAATCCATGTTCCATTTCATTATTCATTGCACAGTAATAATATTCTAAAGCTTTTTCGTACAGTCCCAGCAAAAAATACGCATTAGCCATCATGTTATAATCAAAAGAAAGCAGTTCCCATTCCTGAAGCAAATGGGCAACTTCAATAAGATGTCTGCACCTCTTAATTACATCTGACTGCTTTCCGTTACAAGAAGCCAAATATGCCTTTGAAGTTTCGACACTTGCTCTAAATATATGATCTTCCTTATATCTTTCACTAGCCGTAAGTTCTTCAAGCAGCTTAGGTGCCTCCGCTAAATTTAATGAAAGATCTGTTATAAGCCGCTTATGAATATCTTCCGCTTTTAATGAAATATAATTTTCTTTATTCATAGTTTTCCTTACCCCTAAATGCCACAAATCCTTGTGCATCATTCAGATTATGTTATTTTACAGCCTGCCGACTTGGTTTAGAAATATTTAGGACTGATACTGTGAATAATTCGGACTAGATTTCGGATACACTTTTTATAAGTTCACCTGCTTTAGTTTCTTGAAGTTTTCTCACCATTTTGTAGAAAGTATCAAGCGGCACTCCATGCATCTGCTGCTTTTGCCCGCGAACCGTAATAGAAACTGTATGTTCCTCTTTCTCCTTATCACCTACTACTATAATATAAGGGTCTTTCATAAGCTTAAAGCCCTTAATCTTTTCATTCATGTTCTTGTCATCGTAGTTTGCCTCTACCCTTATACCCATTTCATAAAGAGTATCTTCTATCTTCTTAGCATATTCATTATGTGTAGGTTTTATAGGTACTATGGCAATCTGATATGGTGAAATCCAAAATGGGAATTCTCCCTTGTAATTCTCAATAAGTATACCGATAAATCTTTCAAATGAGCCGAATATAGCTCTATGTATAACAACCGGCTCTTTGATAGTTCCATCGCTGTCCTGATAGGTAAGTTCAAAGTTGTGCGGAAGTTGGAAATCAAGCTGGATAGTACCGCACTGCCATTCTCTTCCGAGTGCATCCTTAATCTGAAGGTCAATCTTAGGACCGTAGAAAGCTCCGTCACCTTCATTTACTTCGTATCCGCCCTCTCCGTATTTCTTGTCAAGTATCTTTTTAAGAGCCGCCTCCGCACGATTCCATACTTCAATATCTCCCATAAAATCATCAGGGCGTGTAGAAAGTTCAGCCCTATATGTGATTCCGAAAGTATTGTAAATTTGATCCGCTACCTCCATTACATCTGCTATTTCTTCTTCTATTTGTGATTCCATCACAAAAGTATGGTCATCATCCTGTCTAAACTCCTGAACCCTGAAAAGTCCGTTAAGCTGACCTGATTTTTCTTTTCTGTGTATTACATCTATTTCATTATATCTGATTGGAAGCTCTTTATAAGAATGAACTGTACGCTTATAAGTAAGCATCGCATTAGGACAGTTCATAGGCTTTGCCGCAAAGGTAGCGTCCGAATCAAGCTCTATGTTTTGTAAAGTCCTCTGACTAAGGTCATCATCAAAGCCCGGTACTATAAACATATTGTTTACATAATGAGCCCAGTGACCGCTTATAAGCCAAAGCTTGCGGTTATTAATAACCGGTGCGGATATTTCCTGATAACCATGTTTAACATGTATCTTTCTCCAAAAGTTAATAAGTTCCTGATAAAGTCTCCAGCCTCTTGGAAGCCAGTACGGCATACCCGGTGCAGTTTCATTAAACATAAAGAGATCAAGTTTTGGTCCAAGCTTTTTATGATCTCTTTCAAGAGCTTCTTTTATGAGGTTAAGATGTGCTTTAAGCTCATCCTTGGTCGGAAAAGCATATACATAAATTCTTTGAAGTCTGTCCCTCTTTTCATCACCTCTCCAATAAGCACCTGATGCGGATTTAACTTGGAAAGCTACATTAAGAAGTTCTACCGAGTTTTCAATATGCGGTCCGCGACAGAGGTCACAGAAATCATCTCCTGTATTGTAGGTTGAAATTACTGCATCTTCCGGAAGGTCATTTATAATTTCAACCTTAAATTTCTGATCCTTAAATTTTTCTAAAGCCTCTTGCTTTGAAAGTTCTTTTCTTGTCCAAGTCTCTTTACGCTTTAGGATTTCACGCATTTTATCTTCAATTACTTTATAATCGTCTTCTGTAACTGCTCTCGGAAGCACGAAATCATAGTAAAAACCGTCATCTATCTGTGGACCTATCGCTATTTGAACACTTTCTCCAAATATCTCAAACACCGCCTTAGCAAGCACATGTGCAAGAGAATGGCGATAAACCTGTAAAAACTCTTCTCTTTCCATTTTAACTCTCCTTGTAATGTCACTGTAAGTAAAATAAAACTGATATATTTATGCCTTTTGCCACAAAAAATCCGCCTTGAATAAATTATAAATTTCCATTTGTGACTTATGTCCTTTTAATTTAGATATTATACACCTTTTTTCTAAATAATACAAACCTCAAAACCTATTAAACAGGCATTTATAGCCTACTAAATCTATAGTCTTTAAATGGCTTGCTTTTAATTCTTTCTTGCAGCTCTTTTTCTTGCAAGAGGATCAAGTATTTTCTTTCTTATTCTTAGAGTTTTCGGTGTAATTTCAAGCAATTCGTCCGTTTCTATAAAATCAATAGCCTGTTCAAGACTTAAAATTCTTGGAGGAGATAATTTAAGGGCATCATCAGAACCTGAAGAACGGGTGTTTGAAAGATGTTTGGTCTTACATACATTTACCTCTACATCTTCCGCCTTTCCGTTCTGACCGATTATCATACCGCTGTATACCTTTTCTCCGGCTGATATAAAGAGAGTTCCTCTCTCCTGTGCGTTAAAAAGTCCATAAGTTACACTCACACCTGTTTCATAAGCTATAAGCGAACCCTGTCCGCGATAATTTATTTCTCCCTTAAAAGGCACATAACCTTCAAATATAGTATTTATAACACCATTTCCCTTAGTATCCGTAAGAAATTCTCCTCTGTAACCTATAAGCCCGCGAGAAGGAATAAGAAACTCAAGTCTTGTAGTGCCGCTTGCATTTGTAGTCATATTTCTAAGCTCTCCCTTACGCTCTGAAAGCTTGGATATAACCGCTCCTGAAAATTCATCAGGAACATCTATAACAGTCATTTCTACCGGCTCAAGGGTACAACCGTCCTCATCTTCTTTATAAAGCACCTCAGGCTTACTTACTGCAAACTCAAAGCCCTCACGACGCATATTCTCAATAAGCACGGAAAGATGAAGTTCACCTCTGCCTGAAACCTTGAATGCCTCTGTAGTGTTGGTATCTTCCACCCTAAGGCTTACATCGGTATTAAGCTCTTTGTAAAGCCTGTCTCTTAAATGTCTTGAAGTAACAAATTTACCTTCCGTACCTGCAAACGGGCTGTCATTTACTATGAAGTTCATAGCAAGGGTCGGTTCAGATATTTTTTGAAAAGGAATGGCTGACGGATTATTTATATCACAAAGTGTATCTCCTATATGTATATCACTGATTCCTGATATAGCTACAATAGCACCTACTGTAGCACTTTCAACCTCTACCTTATTTAATCCTTCAAACTCATAAAGCTTAGTTACCTTAACTCTCTGTTTCTTACTCTCGTCATGGTGGTTTACAAGCATAACCTCACCATTTACCTTGATAGTACCGTTACTTACCTTGCCTATACCTATACGACCTACATATTCATTGTAGTCGATTGTACTTATAAGTGTCTGAAGCGGTGCTTCGTTATCTCCCTCAGGTGCAGGAATATGGGAAAGAACAGTCTCAAAGAGAGGTTTCATATCAGTTCCCTTCACATCTGCATCAAGTGAAGCATAGCCTGATTTTGCGGAAGCAAATATAAACGGACAGTCAAGCTGTTCTTCATTGGCATCAAGTTCAAGTAAAAGTTCAAGCACCTCATCCACTACTTCTTTAGGGCGTGCCTCGGGTCTGTCTACTTTATTTACTAAACATATAACGGGAAGTTCCAGTGCCAGTGCCTTAGTAAGCACAAATCTGGTCTGCGGCATAGCCCCTTCAAAAGCATCTACCACAAGAATAACTCCGTCTACCATTTTAAGCACACGCTCAACCTCACCGCCAAAATCGGCATGTCCCGGCGTATCTATAATATTTATCTTTACATCTCCGTATGTAACTGCTGTATTTTTTGCAAGTATGGTTATTCCTCGTTCACGCTCTATATCACCGGAGTCCATTACACGCTCTGCTACTTCCTGATTTGCCCTGAACACACCGCTTTGTTTTAAAAGTTCATCCACAAGTGTAGTCTTACCATGGTCTACATGTGCTATAATTGCAATATTTCTAATATCATTTCTTTTAGCTGAAGCCATTTTTTTACCTCATTCCAAATGCTTTATAGTAGGTTAACTTTATAATTGTATCATATATGGGTAAAAATTCAAGTATACAGGCAATTATTTAACTATTATTAACTTTTATTTTCATTTTTTATAAATTCTTGACAAAACCTCAAATCAATAATATTATTATCTAAAATATACATTTCAATACATATATATCCATTTGATTTCATTAAAAATTACAGCATAATATTGATATTCATTGTTAATATTTTTAACATTTGTTATTATTTTATAGAAATAAATGTTAAAAATATATATTTCGTTATGTACTGTAATTTGTGGATTAATTCGTATAAAATGTATATAAAAACAAAGTGTCTTTTCTATAAAAAAGGAGGATTTAATGTTTACCGAAAACAAAAGAAATCTCATCAAAAAAGCACTAAACTTTTTACTTATCCTTGCTATGCTTGTAACTGTTTTACCTCTTGCAAACCTAAAAAAAGTGATGGCTGAGGCTGACATAAGAACATGGCTGGAATCAAAAAAACCTATCTATGCAGGATACTACAGAACTTGGCATGATATAAGTTCCATCGGTAGAGACGGACAGTCAAACGGTGGAAAAGTAAAGATGGATGATATTCCATCCGAGGTTGATTTAGTCTTTGTATTTGATGACTGGCAGGCAGATGACAGCCCATATTATGACAAACTAAAGACTGAATATGTTCCTAATATGCACAATAAAGGACAAAAAGTAATACGCACCATAGGTGTCGAATATCTAAACGGGACAAGCGGATTATCAAAAGATACTACAAAATATACCAATGATGATACCGGATACAAACTGCTTGCACAGGATATAGTTGCCGAATATGTAACAAAACTTGGATTAGACGGTCTGGATATTGATATTGAAAGACATAACTATAACGAAGCTGAAGCAAACTTAGCAGAAAAAAATATTAAGGCAGAGGGTGTTTTAAGAGAAATTGCAAAACTTATAGGTCCCAAGGGGAATGACAAAAGCAAACTTCTCATCATTGATACTACAATGCCTGCTGAAACAAAAATTCTCAAAGAAAATTATGACAACATAGATTTACTTCTTGTACAACGTTACGGTACCGATGGTGAAGCCGGAAATCCTTACTACGCTACAAGACCTGATTTAGAAGGTATGTGGGACGGATTTAAGAAGTACATTCCGGCCAATAAACTTATGATAGGATTCTCATTCTATGAAGAGGGTTCTTCAAAAGATAACCGTTGGTATGATATTCCATTTAAGGATGGAACTTCTTTCGATGCAAAAAACAAAAACAGATCCGGCAACGGAATCAAAGATGCTCGTGCCGGAAGATATGCCCTGTGGCAGCCAAAATCCGGCGGACTAAAGGGAGGAATTTTTTCATATGCAATTGAGCGTGATGGAGTATATCATCCGGATAAAGCTGACGAGAATACAAACAACAATCCGGAAATTGATGTCAAACTCCCTACAGAATTTAAACAGTCAAAAGAATTAAAACAGATTATGCTTAATGCACAGGGAGAGCTCATCACTGAAGCAGACTTCCCTGATGAAGCTTTAAGAAACAGTATAATTGCTCAAATTGGACGATTCAAAGGTGATTTGACAAGATTTGACGGAGAGATAAAGCTTAACAACCCTGCAATCAAAAATACTACAGGGCTTAACGCACTCACAAAAGTAAGCAAGATTATTTTTGATGGCTTAACAGAGCTTGAAGTTTTAGATATTAAAGGCTGTGGTCTTGAAACATTTGACATAACACCTTATGAAAATTACAAAAAACTTACCAAAATTGATATTTCAGGCAATAAGCTTGATTTATCCCCTGAATCCCCTGACAGAAAAGCATTAGATACACTGATGGAGGCTAACCCTACAGCACAAGTTGAATTCGGTGAACAAGAGCCTAAGACTTATCCGGATTATGCTTTGGAAAAATTGCCTGAAACCCTTGAAAAATCTAATGAAGATTTCGATCTTAACACAGTCCTCACAATCACAAAAACAGTCAGAGGAATTAATATCGAAAAACTTTCTAACTTAAAGATAAATGATAAAAATGTCATTAAGTCAGGACATGAACTTGCACCTTGGGATTATGCAGGTTTTACCTTCAAAGTTATAAAGCACGATCAGACCTCTTCTACCGAGCCTAAAATAAACAGAAATGAAGATGCCACATATAAGGTTATAGTTTTTGACTCAAATAACGAAAAAATTGGCGAAAAGTTGGTAAAAGTTGGAGAGGGAAAAGAATTTTTAGAGAATTTATCCTATAAGGCAAAAGTAGTATGGCAGTCAAAGCCTTGCCCGGATAATGAGAAGAAAAATTCCATAAATTATTTATTTGATAATAATCTGAATAATCAACGCCCTCAGATATTTGCAAGTGACAGATTGCTTAAATTTATCATTGATATTGGCGAAAATGCCGAAGTTAAGCATATTGATTTTTATAATAGTACCGAGTTAAGTGCAAATTCTATTGATTTTGAAGCCATAAAAGATAATAATGTTGATACAAGTAAGTTTAATTTTCAATACTGCCTTAATAAGGATAACTCTACCAAAGTAAAAACATTTGACCTTAAAGACGGTAATGCAAAATACAGCGAGAGTATAGATACCTCTGAAAGCAGATACTGGATAATAACCTTTAACGGAACTTTTATGGGTATGTTTGCACAGGAAATTAAGCTTCTTGGGACAATAAAAAAGATTGAACCTCCTAAACCTGAGCCTCAAGAACCTAAAGAACCTGAAAAACCTAATGAACCGCAACAGCCTAAAGAACCTGAAAAGCCTAATGAGCCTCAACAGCCTAAAGAACCTGAAAAACCTAATGAGCCTCAACAACCTAAAGAACCTGAAAAACCTGTTTCTCCACAATCACCTGTACTTCCGTATACTCCTTCCGACAGTATTGCGGCAGACAACAAAACAGAAAAGAACGAAGAAAACAAGGAAAAAGCTGATAAGCCTGAAATTAAAGAAATAGAAGCTCCAAATGATGAAACACCACAAGGTGAAGCTGTAGAAAAAATAACCACTTTTACCAAGAATAAGCTTTCTTACAAAATTGTAAACAAAGCTTCAAACCTTATTAAGATGTTAAAATCTGCTACAACATCTAAAAAACTCATCATTCCGGCATCTATAACACAGAATGGGAATACCTTTAATGTAAGTGAATTGGATAACAAGGCATTTAAGGGCAATAAACAGTTAAGAAGAGTGACTATAGGCAAGAATGTAACAAAAATAGGTAAGGAATGCTTTGCAGACTGCTCTAATCTTACAGTTATTGAATTTAAGGGAACTAAAATAACATCAATAGGAAAATATGCTTTTAAGGGTATAAATACAAAGGTGAAAATCAAAGTTCCTGCTAAAATGAGTAAAGACGAAAGAACCAAATTAAAGAGAATGCTTATTAAGGCAAAAATCAGTAAAAATATTGTAATTGAGTAGTTTAGCTGAAATTACACAAACCGCCCGCAACAGTTTATATGTTGTGGGCGATTTGCTTTTAATATAGTATTATTTTTTAAAAGTAAAGAGCCCGGCTTGGGGGAGCCGGACTCTTAGGAGAAGGTATTTTTGTTACTTATGGGGTGTAGCAAAAACTATATAATGTATTGGGGTTTACGAGTATTATTATAGCAGAGAATTCGCAATAAGTCTGCACAAAGATTAATTTTTTCTAAAGTTTTTTCTATTAATTATTACCCAAACTTTATAATTACCTCAGAAAATCCCCTATCATTTTAAACTATAAACCAAGCTTTTAAATGTTTTCCATTAATAAGTGCCGATTCTGATTTATATTATCAATATATTTATAATATACTTTCCCTGCACTATTAATTAAAGAGAGTTTCAAACTCTTCTCCGGTAATTCTTTCCTTTTCCATAAGCAGTTTTGCACTGGCATGAAGCACTTCCATGTGTTCTAAAATAATGCGTTTGGCTTCGACATAGCATTCATCTATTATCTTCTTAACTTCCTCGTCTATTCTTCCTGCTGTGTCCTCACTATAAGCCCTTGTATGTGCAAGATCCCTGCCTATAAATACCTCATCATCATCATTTTCATAGTTAATCAAACCGATTTCATCGGTAAAACCGAAGCGTGTTACCATAGCCCTTGCAACCTTAGTTGCATGTTTAATATCTCCCGAAGCTCCTGTTGTAATATCATCAAGGATAAGCTCCTCCGCCACGCGTCCGCCAAGAGCCACTATAATATTCTGTTTCATCTTACCCTTGGTATTAAACATCTCATCTTTTTCCGGAAGAGGCATAGTGTAACCTGCCGCCCCGTTTCCTGTAGGAATTACAGACACAGTGTATACAGGCCCTACATCAGGAAGTACATGGTAAAGAATAGCATGTCCTGATTCATGATAAGCCGTAATACGCTTTTCCTTCTCAGAAATTATATGACTCTTTTTCTCAGTACCTATACCTACCTTGATAAATGACTTTTTAATGTCCTCAGCAACTATAAACTGCCTGTTCTCCGCTGCCGCCTTTATAGCCGCTTCATTTAAGAGATTCTCAAGATCCGCACCTGTAAAGCCAGCTGTAGTGCGTGCAACTTGTTCAAGGTCAACATCATCACCAAGCGGTTTACCTGTCGCATGTACTTTTAAGATTTCCTCCCTGCCTCTTACATCAGGATAGCCAACCTGCACCTTACGGTCAAATCTGCCGGGACGAAGGATGGCAGGATCAAGAATATCTACCCTGTTGGTAGCCGCCATTACTATAATGCCCTCATTTACACCGAAACCGTCCATTTCCACAAGCATCTGATTAAGAGTCTGTTCTCTTTCATCATGTCCGCCGCCAAGCCCTGTACCTCTTCTTCTTGCTACAGCATCTATCTCATCTATAAATACTATACAAGGTGCATTTTTCTTTGCATCGTTAAATAAATCACGAACTCTTGAAGCACCTACTCCGACAAACATTTCCACAAAGTCAGAACCTGAAATTGAAAAAAACGGTACTCCCGCTTCTCCTGCAACCGCCTTTGCAAGCAGTGTTTTACCTGTTCCCGGAGGTCCTGTAAGTATAACACCTTTAGGGATTCTTGCTCCAATTCCGTTATATTTTGCAGGGTTTTTAAGAAAGTCCACTATTTCCTCAAGCTCATCTTTCTCCTCTTTAAGACCTGCAACATCCTTAAAAGTTACTTTTTTATCATTTTCTGATGACATCCTTGCTCTGCTTTTACCAAAATTCATCATTTTAGAGCCGCCTGCATTACTGCCTCCCGTCATTCCCGGCCCCGCCGTCATCATCATCATTATTATAAAAAACATTATGAATATAAGCACATAAGGCATAATAGTAATCAGCCAACTCTGCTTAGCTACATCATGCATATTATAATTTGTAAAACCTACTTCTCTAAGCAGGGAAACTACCTCATTTACATCCGATGTATAAAAACTTTCCGTCTTTTTATTTTTATGTAATCCTATTGTGACTTCTACCTCTCCTGTAGGAGGAGTCTGATTCTGATATATATCAACTTCTGTTACCGTTTTATTTTTAAAATCCGATTTAAGATTTTCAAAGTTATAATTACTGCGGTTCATTTTATAAAAATTCTCTGATAAAAACATCACCAACACAATTATTGCAATTATGATAATATATGTTCCGAAACCTCTTGTTTGTTTTCTCACTTCATTCTCCTGTTCACTTAATATTAGTCATTCTTAGTCAAGATGCACAACACCTATATATGGAAGATTTCTATATCTCTGCATATAATCAAGCCCATAACCTACCACAAATTCATCCGGAATCACAAAACCTACATAGTCAACATTTATTCCTTCTACAACCCTGCGGTCAGGCTTATCAAGAAGCGTACAAAGTTTAAGTGAGTTCGGTTTTTTTGTCCTAAGCATATCCTGAAGAAAACTTAGTGTATGACCTGAATCTATAATATCTTCTATAAGAAGTACATCTTTTCCTTCCAAACCTTCGTCAAGGTCTTTAACTATTCTTACCCTTCCGCTACTCTCAAAACCGTTACCATAGCTTGATACCGACATAAAATCCATAGTAAGCGGAACAGTTATATATTTTGCAAGTTCAGTAGTAAAAAACACACTTCCTTTAAGAATACAGATTAAATGTACTTCTTTACCGGCATAATCCCTGTTAATCTCTTCAGCCATTTCCTTTATTCTCTTTGCAACCTGCTCCTCACTTAGTAATGTCGTAATCTTTGTTTCCATTCTTTCCTCCATTATTTCCATATAATTTCCATTTTTAATATTTTTCTTGTTTCCTTCGTAATTTTTGCCCCTTCACCTGTTCTGTAACCAATTATCCACAAAATTTCATTATCAGATGCCACAAGAGGCACTGAATCTCTTTTTTCTGAAGGAACTTTATTGTCTATAAAATATTTTTTAAGTTTTTTTCTTGCACCTTCATCAGAAATAATAAGATAATCTCCGTCTTTTCTATTACGCAAAAGAAGATTATCTGATATTTTATCATAATCAAACCATTTGATACAACTATTTTGTAGAAGATTTTTTATACTTCCGTCCCCTAAAGTCAGTTTAATATTATTTTTTTCTACGGAAATATCTGAAATTTCAGCAATTTCCAGTGTAGTAAGCACAAGTTCCGGCATTATTATATTTTCATCAACTACGGCTTTGGCCCCTTTTACAAGCCTTATTCCCTGATATTCCCTACAAGCCTTAATCCCATAAGGAAGATTTATCTTCTTTCCCGCCTGTTTATTAAATAATTCTTTAAGATAAGTTATATGAACTCCTCCAATATCACGCACTCTTCCCGCTGTTTCTGTCAAAGCTTTATGCAAAACTTCTTCTGCAATTATTTCATCGGTTGTCATAATATCATTCTTTATAAAAATAATATTTTCATAATTTACATATTTTTTATAAGCTTTTTCACTTTCTCTTAGAATATATTTTTCTATTTTGTCCAGTTTGTCCACTGCCTCATTTATATGCCTTACAACTCCTTCATTTACTTCTTTCAATTCAGGAATTACTTTATTTCTTATCCTGTTTCTTGCATAAATGAGAGAATGGTTTGTACTGTCTGTAATAAAATTCTCCCCATAATACTCTACAATTTTTTCAATTTCTTCCCTGCTTGTCTTTATTAAAGGACGGATTATATTTCCATTTTTTATTTTTATCCCTGTAAGCCCTGTTATTCCACTCCCCCTTGAAAGATTTATAAGAAAAGTTTCTGCTGTATCATTCATATTATGTGCTACAGCTATTTTATTTGCCTGTTTTTTTTTCCTTATATCCTCAAAAATCTCATAACGCAATATCCGTCCTGCTTCTTCCTCTGAAATTCTATGCTCCTTTGCAAAAATAGGAACAGTAATATGTCTTATTTCAAGTTCTATGTTATATTTTTCACAAAGTTTTTTTACAAATTCTTCATCTCTTTCAGCTTCTGTATCACGAATACCATGATTTATATGTACCGCAATTATATTTTCCGTCTTAATCATTTCTTTAAGAACAAGTAAAAGACTTACTGAGTCCGCTCCTCCGGAAACACCGACAACAATCCTGTCTTCTTCATAAAGCAATTTATTTTCTTTTATTAATATTTTTATTTTTTCTATACTTTCCATTTCACCCTCTAAGTGATAGTCAAAGGTCTGATTCCCCGCAGGTTATCAGACCTTTTTATTTTTCCGGCTCAAACACTATTTCATTCTCATAAGTCAGTCCAAACTTTTCTCTAGCTGTTTCTTCAATGAATTTTCTAGTTTTTATTTCAAGTTTTAAATTTTCAAGTTCTTCAGCTCTGTTTTTTTCATCCTCCAACCGGCTTTTAGCCGCTTCATTTTTAGCCTTTACCTGAACCAGCCTGTCATCCAACATAAGCTTACTTATGCTTACAACAACAAAAAATAATATTACAAATATGGAATATAATATTTTTCTTAACTTGCCGGTACGCTTTTTTCTTCTACCTGCCATAAACTATTTCTCCAATAACTACATTTATAAACTATTTTAAACTAAAAATTATTATTTTACAAGCACTATATCTTGTCCTTTACTTCTATTTAAAGTACTATAAAAGCTGTTGCAATTTTCACAACAGCTCTTGATTATTTAAACTATCACCATTATTTTTTCCTAAATTTCCACAGCCTGTTATTAAAATAGCTGTAAGTAAAAGTAAACTTAGTTTTTCATAGCGAATCTCCTTTCTTGGCAATAAAAAAAGCGACTAAGATTTTACTCTTGGTCGCATAAAAGTGGTTAGTTATATCGGTTTTACTACTTGCTTTGTTGCTTCAATCTTTTTATCAAGCCAATCTACAACATCTTTAATAACAAGTTTTTCAACTACTCTTATAAAATTTTCCATAAACTCAGTATCAGGAGAAGCTTCGTCTTTTTTTGGTATTTCAACTTCGATTTTTTCCAAGTTCTTAACATTATACGATGTGCTTCCCCAACTGAAAGTTTTAAGTGTTTTCTTTGTAGCCGTTATATAATATAAGGCACTATATCGACTCAGCTCAAAGTTTTTCGGTTTAAAAACTTTTATCTTATCGCCGGTAAAGTATGGTGAAGATTGATAAAACATAGTAGCCGTATCTTGCCCAAAAGAGATGGTATCTCCATCATTCAAGTATTTCTCTTCTTCAGAAATGTAACCTCTAATACCATTATTATTCTCTCCTCGTGCTACATATGGGTATACTCCACCGAATGATACTGAGTCGGCATTGAATTTCTTTTTTGGTGTTTGTACATAAAACAAATCGCCAATCAAATATTTATGAATTACCTCTGTCTGTCTGCCTGCCTGCCTGCCTGCCTAAATTGTCGTTCATATCATTGAATCTGTCAAGTGTTTTTAAGTCACTTTCTTTTAATGTATAATCTTTAAGTCCACTTGCTATTAAATACGCTTCGAGTTCCTCGATGCGTTCCGCTTCGAGTTCCTCGATATATTTTTCCATATAGGAAAAATATATCTTACCATTTAAAAATGGTAATTTGACAAATTCTTCTTTAACCTTATTCCAACTCGCCTTATTTTCGTAACCAAACTTTAACTTAATCGATTTTTCTAAAGCTTTTGAACAATACAATAGCACCCTTCGAGTTATTTGGTCTTTTATTTTCTTCTCATCTTTAAATTTTATCAAATAGGCATTGTATAAAACACCTGTTTTTTGTGGTTGTGCATATACATTACCAGTAGAAACAGCACCATCATTAACAATATCTATTGACATATCTACAGATTCAAAATCACTTTCTCTACCATAATACATAATCCCATTGTCGCCATCTTTTGCATTAACCAAAGGCAAATTAAATTCCTCTGTCTGAATTCTTGAAACATCTTTTGACTTGTCAAAAGTATCCTTTAAAAATTTCAACTCTTTCTTTTCAAATATCTCACCAATTTTTTTCTCAACATGCTCGCCCCCGTTTTTCTTGAAATTTTCTTCAAGTCTTACTAAACGAGGGCTTAGAGTTTTCCCAGGCAATTTTTTCCTTCTCGTTTTAAAATATTCCCAACTTCCCATGCAAGGTAATTGGAAACTACACTCTTGAAATCATCAAATGTAGGCATAATATCAATCTGTTTATGCCTATCAAAATTCCAGTCTGTTCCAATTACTTTTTCTTCTTTGGAGATATAACTTTCAACATAAATATTCGATATATCCCATAAAGATTTATCTATTTTTGCATACAATCCATTTTTATATATTTGAAGTAAAGCTCTGTATCGTTCTGTTGGTCTATCTATTTCTTGAAGTTTTCTTTGAGTACGCTTATAACCATCATTTCTGAAATCAATAAACTTTACTGTTTTTTCAAAATCGTGAGGTTTCCCCGCTTCAAAAATATAGATACTTGTTTGAACTGTTGCCATTGGCTCAAATAAATCTGTGGGCATTTTTATACTCGCAATCAGACTATGACTTTTAAGAATTTTTTTATTAGTTTCAACTGCTTTTCCACTTCCGGCACTATCTTGAATAATTATTGCTCCCAGACCGCCTTTTTGCATTTTATCAAGTCCAAATGCAATAAAAGGCATTCCATTTTCATCATGGCTAAATGGAGGATTAAGAAGAATTCTATCCGCCCTAAAATTTGTATATAGTTCTTCAGGTGTTTTGAATGTATTTCCTTTTTGAATATTACTTGAACCATCACCTCTCAATATCATATTTGTAGCTGCCAAAGTGTACATCTCAGCATTTAATTCTACACCCAAAAGTCTTTCTGCTTTTATCTCTCTAATTTTTTCTTTGGCTCTTGTAGTATCTTTTCCATATTTACTTTCCGCACCGGCGATCATAAGTTCCATACTACTAATTAAAAACCCTGCACTTCCCGTTGCTAAGTCCATAACTCTATTCTCTTCGGTGACTTCAAGAATTTCCGCCATTAACTTTGTAACATAGGGTGGAGTTAAAACAATTCCTATTTCTTTTCCATCTCCAAGAGCATATTTCAGAAACTCCGAATACATTTCTCCCATTATATCTATATGACCTGCAATAGCATCAATTTGCTTAAAAACATATTCGTATAAGAATGTGAAAATCTGCTTATTACAACTGCTGTCTTTCTCTAATAATTTTGATACTTGCTTATGATTTTCTACGAGTTCATCACGTTGTTTGTCTTTTGATATTTCTGAGAAAGAAGCCAACATCAAATCTCTTTTATCAGTGTCAATATCTCTCGCAGTCAAAAACTCTTTAATTTGGGACACAATTAGCTTTCCATCTCTCTTGGATTCTGTTTGAACTCCCTTTAAATCATCAGGAGTAAGCCCATCTTGTATTTTCTGACCATTTTCGTCAATGACATCTTGCATAGACAAAAGCATACCTGAAACATACAATACCCGTTGAGGAGCTGTTATATTGTGATTGTGCATTAGTTTATTTAGTTTCGTAGCATATTCATTTAAAGATTTTTTACTTGTAATCAGTAACTCGTGCTTTTCTTCCTCTGTCAGTACCGCATCTTTATGGAAATTCCCGAAAGAAAATTCATTCTCTAGAAAATCCAATGTAGTATATTCGCTCATATGTTTGATGGATTTCATTGAAGAACCATAAACATAATAGATTTTTATCTCTACATCATCTTCACTATTCCCTGCCACACCAATTGCAATTACTTCATCGTATTTATCGCTATCAATCATCTGAGTAGCATAATATAAAGCCCCATTTACTGCGTAATCTCTTATGGACTTTTCATCTGCTTTTATACCATCTTTAGTCGCTGAAACTAATTTTTTGCCATCAAGTTTATCCTCAAAAATGACCGGTATCTTGTATTTTTCTATGTGAAAATCAGGCTTCCCAAAGTTCGTCTTGTTCTTTGTCTTTGCCGAACCTCTAAGTGCTTCTTTCATATAATCAGACATACTCGACTCAACATTGTAGTCCTTGAGTTTTTTTAGTCCTATTTCTTCTAATTTCTTTTTGACATAATCGTTGACATCATCTTCCAACTTCCACTTTTCAGCCATTTTGATTTCCTCCTGCTTGTTTCAATTTATCTTTTTCATAAGCTCCAATCACTTTGTGAACTACCCATAGTCTAAAGCCTATAGGCTTCCTGCTTCGCTGACCTCGTAACCTACTATCTCCACAGGCGTTAATTCGGG
>CAUTOC010000024.1:0-32650 GCA_963539695.1 uncultured Catonella sp.
AGGGAAGTTGTAGTGATGAATATATCTCTTGTATGTCTCCTCCGCATTAAGTCCGTCTACCTTCTGAACTTCTGAAAGCGGTGCAAGAGTAGTAATATTACAAATCTGAGTCTGACCTCTTGTAAACATAGCTGAGCCATGTACACGAGGTATAATATCTGTTTCTGCTGCAAGTGTTCTTATCTGATTCATTTCACGACCGTCAGGACGCTTATGGTCTTTTAATATCATCTTTCTTACAGTCTTTTTCTGATACTGATATACTGCATCAGGAAGGAAAGGAAGCCACTCTTCATTTTCTGCAAAATGCTCTGTAAGTTTGTCCATAATAGCAGAAATGTTTTCTTCCCTTATCTGCTTTTCATCAGTAAATACAGCTTTTTCCATTTCCTCAGGAGTTACTATCTCTTTGATTGCCGTAAACAACTCCTCAGGTACTGCATATCTTTCGTATTCTGACTTAGGCTTTCCGCACTCAGCCGCTATCTTCTCTATAAATGCAATTATTTCCTGATTTACTTCGTGTGCCTTATAAATAGCCTCAATCATCTTATCCTCGGGTATTTCGTCAGCTCCCGCCTCTATCATAATAACCTTTTCTTTTGTAGATGCAACGGTAAGCTTGAGGGCAGAACCTGACATCTGGGCATTACTTGGATTTATTATAAATTCTCCATTAATAAGACCTACCTGAGTAGTTGCACAAGGACCGTCAAAAGGTACATCAGAAATTGCAGTAGCAATAGCTGAACCGAGCATAGCCGTAAGCTCCGGAGAACAAGTCGGATCTACACTCATTACAAGGTTATTAAGTGTAACATCGTTTCTATAATCTTTTGGGAAAAGAGGACGCATAGGACGGTCAATCACTCTTGAAGTAAGTACAGCATTCTCAGAAGCTTTACCTTCTCTTTTATTGAAACCTCCCGGAATTTTACCTACTGCATACTGCTTTTCTTCATATTCTACCGAAAGCGGAAAGAAATCAATACCTTCTCTCGGTTTTTCTGATGCTGTACAAGTTGAAAGTACAACTGTATCTCCATAGTGCATAAGTGCTGCACCATTTGCCTGTTTTGCAACCCTGCCAACATCTACAGTGAGGGTACGCCCTGCAAGTTCCATACTAAAACTTTTAAACATGTCTTTACTATCTCCTTTTTTAGCATACTTTGTAAATCCCGAAACCACTGAAAAATTGACTTTAGTAAACTCCAATTATTCACGCCATAAGTCACAGACCTCTTATTCCACATAGTACAGTAGAACAAATCACCTTTTCAGAAGTCTCGGCAAAAATTTAACAAAGCTAAAAACAGTATATCACACCCACATTTTATTAGCAATAGCAGGTGTGATATACTGTTTTACATGTTTGTTTTTTCAAATTCTTCAATAGATACCGGTTTTGCAAAAAGATAGCCTTGGAAATAATCACATTTAATACTTTTTAAGAATTCAAACTGTGACTGTGTTTCTACACCTTCACAAATAACCGGCATGTCAAGTGCTTTTGAAAGTTGAACTATCATTTCGATTATCTTTCTGCTCTTCTCCTCATCTTTTGTCTTATAAAGAAATCCCATATCAAGTTTAAGTACATCCACTGAAATATCTTTAAGCATGTTAAGTGAAGAATATCCGCTTCCAAAGTCATCCATTTCTACAGTAAATCCGAAATCTCTTAGCCTTTCAACTATCATAAGCCTGCTCTCTACATCCTTCATTATAACAGTTTCCGTTATTTCAAGCTTTAGTCTTGAAGGCTCTATATCATATCTTTTAACTATATTCACAAACTCTTTATAAACATCTAAGAAATAGAAATCAGCCGGAGATATATTAACGGAGATATAAAACTCTCCTTTTCCCTGCTCTTTCCATTTTTTCAACAGACTTGCAGCCTGATCCCAAACAAACAAATCAACCTTGCTTATAAGACCGTTTTGTTCAAACATAGAAATAAATCTATATGGAGGTATCATACCTTCAGTAGGATGAATCCACCTTATAAGTGCCTCTGCTCCTACAACATCACCTCTGTCGTTACACTGAGCCTGAAGATATACTCTCAGTTGATTGTCCGCAATAGCACTGTCAAGCTCTCCCGACAGACGCTGTTCCCAGTATTTAGATTCTCTTATTTTATCATCATAATAAAATATTTTATTCTGATAATCTTCTTTATTCTCTGCAATCGCCATACCCGCCCTGTCAATCATTGTTGACGGAGAAATACTTCTATCTTCAATCTTATATACACCAATCTGCATATTAATCGGATAGTTTATTCCATCTGTCATTGATACTTCTTTGGCAATACCTACAAATACTTCTTCATCATAATTTTCTTTCTCAAGTAAGATGCAAAACTTATCCCCGGACAACCTACAATAAAGAGTATCCTTTGATGTTTTTTCACGCAATTTCCATGCTATTGAATTGAGTACCCTGTCACCGATAGTCTTTCCAAACGAGTCATTAATAAGCTTAAAATCCTTAATGTCTGAACATAAAATATAATATTCAACCCCCGGATTATCTTTAAGTGCTTCCTCCACCTTTTCACAAAAATAGTCACTATTATAAAGCCCTGTAAGTTTATCATGTGTAGCCTTGTACTTATCCTTATTGAAAATGTCAACTTCTATTGTTCTGTCTTTTATCTTATAATAACTTCCTTCCATTTTCCCATTTCTGAAAAGCTTTTTATAAAGGATATCAAAATGTTTAATTTCACCCTTTCTTGTCATTGAACAAAGTGCGGAATATTCTATTTTTCCACTGTCAAAATTTTTCAGGGAAAACATCTTGTTAATCTTTCCAATTACCGATGAATAATCATCATCAACCTCAAAGAACTGTTTACCTTTATCATTTAGATAAATACATACATCATCTATATCCAAAAACACTATTATATCATCAGTTTTTGATACGATATACGACAGCATCTTATCTATGAGCAAAACCTGTTTATTTTCAAGCAGGATAAAATGAGTCACAACCGCTCCCATTGCATATCCGATAACCGATATATCTACTGCACTGTTTAGCAGCTTATAGAAAAAATTTGTCACAACTGCCAGTGAAAATGCAAACAGCAGCATCAAGTACTTTCCCCAATATACAGGGCTAAGACCTACAATTTTATAAATCAACACAAATGATATGAGCATAAGAAGCCCATAAGCTATGATACAGTGAAGAGTATATAACGGCTGTGTTATAGTGGCATGGTAATACCACTGTCCTATCTTAACCTTTTCTATAATAAACAAACTCTTGGTAAATATATTACTTAAAACAAACAGTGCATCTAAAACAATGATCGCATCTAAAAAATAAAATATTTTAGAATTTTTTATTTCATATCCTGTAACTTCCACTACTATTTTAAGCACTGCATATCTTATTCCGCATATACTTGCCAAATACAGAGAATGAAGCAACAATGCCATAGGCACATATTTTGCAAACAGCAGGGAAATTTGAATAATTACAGATATAATAGCTATAATCAGTAACAGTCTGACTCTTGGTACTATTGCCTGTTTTTTACTGCCGGATCTGTAAAAACAGAAAGCTAAAATTAAAAATGCAAGAACAAACAGTCCCATAAATGTTACAACAACTGAACTCATTATTTTACCTCAATAATATATTTTAAAATATTTACCAGTATCGTAAGTCCAAATTATTTCTGTCCGCCTGTCTAATCTATCATTTCTCTAAGTTCTTTTAATGCCGTTTCAAGCTGTTCATCTTCAGCTGTTTTTTTATCATCAGCAACTTTATAGTCCGGTTCTATTCCGATTTTATTTATACTTTCTCCGTTTGGAAGGTAATACTTTATTGTAGTCAATTTAATACCGCATTTAATTCTGTTTTCTTTATCTCTAAGTTCAAGCAGACTTTGGGCTACACCTTTACCATAACTTACTTCACCGACAACCTCGGCAGAAAAATGGTCTTTTAAAGCTCCTGCAAAAAGCTCAGAAGCACTTGCAGAACCTTTATTCATGAGAATTAAAATCGGATAATCAAAGGTTTTATCCGGATTTTCCAATGTCTTATAGCGATCTTTACCACCATTCTTATAACCAAATGAATATATCTCTTTTCCGTCCGGAAGTATGCGATCCAACATTTTATGGGCACTGTCTACTAAACCGCCTCCATTATCCCTCAAATCTATTACAAGACCGGATATTCCTTTTGTCTCAAGCTTATCTAAAGCGTTAACAAACTCACTCGCTGTCTTTTCAAGGAAACTTGTCACCCTGATATATCCTATTTTATCCTTTTCATAGGTTTTGTAAAAAACTGAAGATATCCTTACCTCATTTCTTTCTACTTTAATCTTCTTTTCAGACTTTCCCCTAAGTATTGTTAATGTAATCTTTGTACCTTTTTCTCCTTTAACATAGGCTGAAGCCTCTGTAAGATCCAAATTTGTAAGATCCTTATCTGCCGCCCTTAAAATTATATCACCTTTTTTAAGCTTTGCCTTTTCTGCCGGACTGTTGGGGAATACCTTGTTTATAATTATTCCTCCGGTCTTTTTATCTTTAGCAATCTCTACACCTATTCCGTAATATTGCCCCTTCATACTTGAATTAAAATTTTCCAATTCATCAGCTGTATAATATTCTGAATAGGGATCATTAAGCTTTCTGATAAAACTCTTTGATATGCTATCAATATCAGTAGTTTCATTTGCCTCTTCAAGCACCTCTCTAAGCATTTTTTCTGTATCCGCTTTTTCATAATAATACATATTCACCACATTCATCAACGGTTGCAATTCTTTTTTAATTTCTTGTGCCTTGGCATTTGAAACAGCCGCCATAGCCCTGCTTACATTAACTGAAAATAGTAAATTAAAAGCAAGTGCTGCAGCTAATACAAAATTTCCCGCTTTTTTTATAATTAAATTATTCAATTCTTTCCTCCATTCATCTTCACCGCTATAGATTCACCTAAATATACCGATACCTCTTTTGTCGCTTTTAATTTATTTAATAATTCATCATTGAATCTTATCATATCTTTCTTAATCAGCACTACAATAGTAGAGCCTCCAAATTCAAAACAACCTTTTTCCATACCTCTTGCAACTCTTCCTGAAAGCTTATGGTTTGTTATTTTACCTACCATAATTGCTCCTATTTCCATTTGAACAATCTTCCCGAAATTTTCCGTTTCAAGAACTGTATATTCCCTTGTATTTTCTGTAAATACCGGATATTTAGCAAGTGCAACAGGCCTTACACAATGCAGTATTCCCTCTATTCGCTTTGTCTTTTCAATTATTCCATCATCTAAAAAAGCATACCTGTGATAATGTCGGGGTGTAAGTCTATACACTAATCCATATCCTGTTTCAAACTCTTTTGCAAGCTTTTCATCCTTCAAAAGGTTTGTTAAATCATATTTAGTGTTCTTGATTTTAAAAACAGAATACTTATTTAATTTTACCACAGATAGAAAGCCATCACAAGGATTAATTAAATGATTTGAATTTTCATCAAAATCTGTTTTCTTCTTTCTTCTTTTAAAAAATTCATTAAAGGAATAGAACCCCCTTACAGGCACTTCTATTCCCTCAAGTGAAATATTGTTTTTCTTTATAAATCTCGGTATGAGCAGTCTTGAAAATGGTGAATCCAAAAATGCTCCTCCTATTTTAGATACAACAGGTTTAGTAAAAAGCTTTAGCAATGCTCTTCCTGCTACCGTACTATACAAAAATCTTACTGAAAAATCTTCTCTCATACCGTGTCCCAACCCATCAGAAATAATACTCCAAGCACTTCTAAAATTCCTAATATCACCATACCGACCTTGCCTATCGCATTCGGTTTTTTAATTTCAAACGGTGATACAAAGCCTAGCATTACAAAAGTTAAAAGTACCAAATATATAATTTTATTTTTAAATATTCCACAATCAAACGCAATATGTACTGCCGGAAGCATAAGTGCTATTGTTGTTACCGGAAGTCCCAAATATACCTTCCTGCGTTCTGTAGTTTGCTGTTGCCTCTCTTCCTCCAATACATTGAAATAAGCCAGTCGTATAAGTGCCGCAAGCACATAAGATGAAGCTATTAAACTTGCAGGTAATGTGCCTTCAAGAAAAACATATACAAACAAAGCAGGAAATACTCCGAAACTTATCAGATCGCTTAATGAATCAATTTGTATTCCGAATCGTTTTTCCCTTTCATCTCTTTCCTTGGTAGCCGCAACCATTCCATCAAACATATCGCAGACTCCGGCAACCATAAGACATACTATTGCTGAAGGAAAATCTCTATTAATAACCATCAAAATTCCGACAAAAGCTGCCAACATTCCCATATATGTAAGCACAACAGTGTAATTGTAATATCCTAATAATCCCTTTTTCATGATTCCCCCTTAAACAAGCCCGAATACATAGCTGTAAACCAGTATACACCATGGTTTTCCGAGCAGTATAATCCAAATAAACTTTTTCTTTTCCATTTTTACCAACCCTGAAAAATAACACAAGAAATCATCCGGAAATAAAGGAAGTAAAGTTGCTATAAATAAAAATATCCCATACGACCTGCTCTTCTTAATTTTTACACTCCACTTGTCATATTCTTTTTTAGGGAACATAAGCAAAATTATATCCATTCCGTATTTTCTTGCCAAAAAGTATGCCACTATCGAGCCTAATGAAATTCCTATATAATTACACCAAAAGCCTCCCATAGGTCCAAACAAAATTGCACCTACTACACAGCCTAAAAATCCCGGTAAAACCGGAATCACAACCTGTATTGCCTGAAGAAAAACTAAAACTATCGGTGCAAATAAGCCAAATGTAAGCATATAACTTTGCAAAGATTCAACTGAGTAAATCTTCCCCTCTACAAATTTTTTTACAAAAAACAGGGTAATGATAATAACCAAACTAATTATTGCCATGGTTATTCGTTTTTTATTTTTCTCCGACATATTCTCTCCCAAAGCTTTTTTAATCCAAGTTTAATCTTTTGTTTAATTTAGTAAAGAGTTTTTCATAAATTCCTGCAAAACCATATTTTACTATAAAGTAGCTCCCCTCTGCAAGTCCTACTCCTCCTATCACATCGACTATTACATGCTGTTTGGTTGTGAGAGTTGATATACATACGCTGACTGCATAAAGTAATGAAAATATTACATAAGGCTTTGAAATATTTTTATTTTTTCTTACAGCTATGTAGCAGAACCAACTTGTAAGGCAATGTATTGAAGGAAATAAATTATCTGCTGCATCACTCTTGTATACATAATTCATAAGGTAATTCCAAATTCCTTCACCGCTTACTGCCGGTCTTGTATTGGTAGTAGGTATAATTAAAAAACAGAGGAGACAGATTGTCTTTGCAAATAAATCGGCACTTATCAGCCTGAAAGCTTCCTCTCTATTTTGTCTGCTACCTATAATATAGTTTGCTATCCAAAATAGATAACAGCTTAAATATATAGACACAGTCCAAGGTACAAACGGTATTTTGTGATCAATAAATATCTCCGCATTTATATGATGCCAGTCAGTAGTTAGCACCCTTGAGCCGTAATATGCAATCAAATTCCAAGAAAATGAAAGCAAAAGCGGAATTATCATTATCTTTGGTACAAACAGTATTTCAGTAGACCTCTCCCTCATTTATAAACCTTTCTAATAATAAATACTTTTAATTTCACTCTATTGTACCTAAGAGTTCTTACAGAATTATAATATTTTTCTTACAACTATATATATTTTTAATTGTTTTTCTTATAAAAAGGCAATAATACCGTCATATAAGCATATATATTAATATATCTCTATTTCATATTCATTATTAAATTTTGCACCGGCATTAAGCTTGATGTTGCATTCCCTATCAGAAAGTTCTCCTTCAAACTCGGCACTGTCACAACGCCCAAACCATGGCTCAAGACAAATAAAAGGTGCATTCGCCTTTTCAAGTGACCAAATTGCAAGTATAGGCATATCAAACCTTACAGTAACATACTTACTGCCATTCGGTTTAAGTATAGAAACTTCCGTTATCTGCTTATCTTCAAAAATATAAGTTGTTTCATCAAAATATTCTTTAGTAATATAACTCCTGCCATTTTCAAGTTGTAATTCTTTAGTTTCTGAAAGTCTCAAGCCGGTTTCAGCATCAGCCCCATAATGTTTAGGATTTCTTTCAGAATTAAACTCTAAGAAATATCCTGTTTTGTCTACCTCTCCATCTATAGGACAGTTAAAGCCCGGATGTGCTCCTATATTAAAATACATAGTCCCGTTATCTGTATTCATAACTTCCCACAAGACTTCAATTTTACTTCCTGCAAGACGATAACCGATTCTCAAAACAAAATGAAACGGATATAACTTATATGTTTCCTCATTATCCTTAACCTCAAACCAAATTTCATCTTTTTTCTCTTCTATACAGGTAAACTCCATATCCCTTGCAAATCCATGCTGCATCATAGGATATTTCTTTCCCTCATAGATAAACTCTCTATTTTTCAGTCTTCCAATAAAAGGAAATAATATAGGTGATTGTCTGTTCCAATATCTTTCATCCCCCTGCCAAAGATATTCTTTTCCATTACTGTCCTTTATAGATGTTAACTCTGCCCCTTTAGTCTCTACACTTATTTCTAAAACCTCATTGTTTAATGTGTAATTCATACCATTCTCCTTAAAATTTTAGTATATTCAAAAATGAAATTTACTTATCTAGTTTACCCTCTGTTTCACTTTTAATCAACCCCCTACAAAAGAAAAAGCCACAAGAGCCTTTTATCAGCCCTTGTGACCTATCATTATTTGTATAGAATATTATTCTTAACTCTCTCAGCTTTAAGCTTTAAGTTTAAAACTGAATGTTCCCGTTACACCACCTGCAAAAGTTACCTGAATAGTAACTACATCACCTGCTACAGCTCCGGTGAATGTAACTCTATTTGTATTGTTCCAGTTAACCTTTATGTTGCCTGATGAAGAAGATACAAGTTTAACTCCCTGAAGTGTGTTCTTTGCAAGCTCAGTTGAAGTCTGTACTCCATTTACTTCAGATGTGTAGCTATCAGTTATTACAAGTGAATTTTTAATACCTTCAAATGAAAGCTTAGATAATTCAAGTTCAGATGACTTTGCCTCTACTTTTGTAACTACAGGAGTTTTTGCAGAAACAGTTATTGTCTTTACTGTCTCCGTACCTTTTCCGTCATTGACAATAGCTGTTACGGTATCAGTAAAATCTCCTCTTTTAGCCTTTTCCTTAGCCTTACTTGGTATAATCTTATTTCCATCTACGATATTCTCAGTATCTCTTAATGTAAAGTCCGCATTTCCAAGCTGTACTGATGAACCGTCAGAAGCTCTGCCTACAACAACTGCATTAACAGAATCATATCCGACATTTGAGTCCGAACTATATACATTTGAAGGTAAGTTCAATGTAAAGCTTGTAAGATTCTTAATATCTGCTGCTGTAATATTTACATTTGTCTCTGAACCGATCATCTGATTTGTACCTGTTGTATCCTTATAAATTGCAAATGTATATCTTTCTGCCTCATAACCTGTAATATCAGCCGCACCTGCCTGGAATTTAAGCGAATTTGACTTTAACTCACTGAGTTTGAAAAGCTTAACATTTGCATCCGCCGTACCGGCTATTCCTCCTGTCGCTGAAATTGTAAACCTTGTTCCTGTACCGTTCTTCTTTACACCGAGATAGTAATTTGACATTCCTGAAAGGTCAGTAAGTTCACGACCTTTATTATCAACTACTTTTATCTTTGAAAGTACATTTTCTGTAATTCCTCCTTTAAGCACTCCGTCTATTGTAAGACTTCTAAGGCTTGTAGGGATAGCAGGTGCATATACGGTGAAGGTAACCATAGCAGGCTGTAAATTAGCTGCAATTGTAAAAATCCCGTTTGACTGTACCTGAGTAAGTGCAGTATTCCAACTTATACTGTTAACCTGAGGATCCTTTTTAGCATCATATTTAAGTCTTGCTGTTCCATTAGCTGTATTCTCCCAAGAAAATGCTGCCGGAAGTTTTACTCCATACTTATCATTACTAAGAGTAGCATAGTCTGTGACCGCAGCTCCCGCATCATTTGTAGCTGAATAATTAAAGTAAACTACTTCTCCCGCATACACCTCGCCCGGTGCCGTTGCACTAAACTTAGATACCTGCTTTGTTCCTGACACATCAATTTTTGTTGTTGTAATGTTGTTTCCACTTGTTCCATAAAGTGAAACAAATGTTATTGTTGCAGTTCCGGACTTAACAATGTCGGTTCCCTTTAACGGAATAGCTATATAATCTACTCCGTCAACTGTCATAAGTGTATTATGGACTGCATTATCCATCATAAGTCCTGTAAGTCCCGGGTTAAAACTTATATTAACACCATCTGTAGACTTCATTCTTCTATTATACTGATCCTTAACCTCTACAAGAAGTCTTGCACCGGCGTTTTCAGAAGCATTATTTACTGTAAGATTATAAGGTTTCTTTGTACTAATATTATACATTCCCTTAACTACTACAGAACTTGCTTTAGATTTAGCTGCAAGTGTGAGTTGGAAACTATTTGAAATTGTATTAGTTCCATCTATCTTAACAATAGTTAAGTTTACAGGTGAATTTATAGGAATATTTGCCGCCATACCGGTTACATCAATAAGTCCTTTAGAAGGATTGGCAGTAGCCGTACCTGCTGAAACAGTTGTAGTTAATCCACTTACAATCTTTGTAACATCCTCACCAAACTGGTTTGTAATAACATATTCAATAGTACCGCCTGCAGAAGAATTGTCACCATTTAATACAAGATATTTCTTAGGTACATCAATCTTAGCAAGTTTTGCCGTTTCACCCTTTACAGCTAAAGTCTTTCCTCCAAATTCTACAGTATAGTCGCCGTCTGTAATATTAGCTGTCATTTCAAGCACCGCCTCCGTGCCTGCCGCATTAACATTTACACTTGTTATATCTCTTGTATTTCCTCCAAATTTAACTGAATAGTCTTTTACATTATTAGTAAGATTTTTGCCTATTACAGTTATCTTTTTAGCACCTGACTGCTTTGCTGCAAACTTGTCCGCAACTACAACCTTAATTCTTGCAGTTACTCTCCTCTTATCAGTATCAGCTTTTGCTAAACTGCTCTGGCTTCCAATTAAATCAATATAGCTTTCTCCCGCCTTGTTAGCTGTAACAGTAAATTCATTTGAAGCCGGATTATCTTTTGTCAAAGAAACCGAACCGGCATTATCTCCATTTAAATAAGTATTGTAAGTAGAACTTACTCCTCCCGCTTTTGTAACCTTTTCTGAAAGCTTATAGTTTACAGTAAGCTTTCTGCTCTCGCCTTCTGCTAAATTTATTTCTGTAACCGCTACTCCGTTATCTTCTACAGTCATACTTTCAGCTCTTGTAAATACCTTAACAAGTGCTCTGTACTTCTTATTCTTATATACCGCTGTAATAACTGCTGAACCGTTTTGTTTTGCAGTAAGCTTACCTGTCTTTTTATTTACACTGACTATATTTTTATCAGCACTTGACCATTTAACCTTCTTAGAAACATTTTTTCCTTTTATAAGAAGATCAAAGTCTACTTTGCCCTCACCAATGTAAGCTGATGTACCTTTTTTTGCAGAAAACACTTTTTTCTTTCCGTGTAATACTACTCCACTTTTTGCTGCCGCACCTACTTCTGTAGCTGCTATTCCCGGCACAAAACTAAGTCCCATAGAAAATGCCAGTGCAAGTGAAAGGCTCTTAACTGCTTTGTTCATACTCTTTTTTCTCATCTTAATTTCCTCACATTCATATTTTATTTAACCCCCAAATAATCCTTATGAATTATTTGATTTCAAACATTCATTTAAGCTTATGTTATATATCATAAACTTTTCCTGTGTCAGTTTTATGCGGAATTTCTTACATTTTTCTTATATTTTACCTACATTTGGCTCAATTTTATGTCAGTTTATTGGCACACCTACTTGACACAGCCTATTATTTCTCTAATATCAGCTATTCCGTACTTTAACATATATGCTTCAATTCCTTTTACCACTTCTACACTCGCCGCCGGATTATTAAAGTTTGCCGTACCTACACTAACCGCAGTAGCACCTGCCATAAGAAATTCTATAGCATCTTCTCCGGTCATAATTCCGCCCATACCTATGATAGGAAGTTTTACAGCATTTCTTACCTGATACACCATCCTTATTGCAACCGGCTTAACGGCAGGTCCTGAAAGTCCTCCGGTTTTATTGGCAAGAGCAAATTTCCTCTTATGTATGTCTATCTTCATACCTGTAAGTGTATTAATAAGAGAAAGCCCGTCTGCTCCCCCTGCCTCACAAGCCTTCGCAAGCTCTGTAATATCGGTCACATTCGGCGTAAGCTTCATAATTACGGGCTGCTTTGCATATTTCTTAACAGCCTTTGTCACTTCAAATGCAGCATCCGGATTAGTTCCAAAAGTAATGCCTCCCGCTTTTACATTTGGACATGAAATATTAATTTCAAGCAATTTAACCACATCGTTATCGGCAAGTCTTTTCACCACCTCCACATACTCCTCTGCAGTGTGACCGCAAACATTCGCCATAACTACAGTATCTATACCTTTAAGCTTTTCTAAATCTCTTTTTATAAATACATCTATACCGGGATTTTGAAGCCCTATCGCATTAAGCATACCGGAGGCAGTTTCCGCTACTCTTGGTGTATGATTGCCTTTCCATGGCACATCTGAAACTCCTTTTGTAGTAAGTCCGCCTAAATGTGACAAATCTATATATTCCATAAATTCTGCCCCCGAACCGAAAGTTCCGGATGCCGTCATTACCGGATTTTTAAGTTTTACACCGGCTATTTCTACACTCATATTTCCCATCAGATAATTACCTCCGTAGATAAAAATACCGGTCCATCTTTACAAACTCTTTTATTGGTTACATTGCTGTGATGGTCAACTTCCTTAGATTCACAAACACATCCAAGACAGACACCTATACCGCAAGCCATTCTCTCTTCCAAAGAAATATAGGTAGAAATATTCCTGCTTTCTCCATATTTTTTTACGCCTCTAAGCATAGGCATAGGACCACAAGAGAAAATATCCGTAACTCCGTATTCTTCAGCCACTTTAAGTTCATTTGCCGCATCAATTACAGTTCCCTTACAGCCAAGACTTCCATCGTCTGTGGCAATAATAACCTCTGCATATTTTCTGAAATCTTCCACAAGGAAGGTGTCTTTATTTCTAAAACCAAGTATCACCACAGCCTTTTTTTCCTTGTTTTTAAGTTCTTTTACAGCCTCAAGAAGAGGAGGAATACCTATTCCTCCGCCAAAAAGAAGCACTGTACTTCCTGTCTTATCTACAGGAAATCCTTTTCCCAAACTTCCTACTGTTTCTATGCTGTCTACCACCGGCAAGAGTTCGGAAAATTCTTCAGTTCCTCTACCTACAACCCTGTAAACAAGCCTTAATCTTTCGTTTTCTCTGTCAATTTCACAGATACTTATAGGGCGGGGTAAAATCCTTGAGCCATCCCTTGTGTAAAGAGATACAAACTGACCTGTCTTAGCATTTCTTGTCATCTCTCCCGTTTCTATCCACATTGAAAATATATCTTCATAAAGCTTTGTATTTTCAAGTATTTTAGCTCTAATCTTAGACTTTAATTCCATTAAAATTCTCCTTAGAATATAGACGCAATATCATTTTTCATATCTATAACTGCCGCCCTTGCCGCCTCCGCAAAACCCTCCGCTCCAAATTCGGCATATTTTTCCTGTTTATAGGCAGCTATAATTCCCCTTGAAGAATTAACTATGGCTCCAAGTCCGTCTTTATTAAAGAACGGTTTAAGCTCTGCGGCAGTTCCTCCCTGTGCACCGTATCCCGGCACAAGTATATAAGCCTTTGGCATAATTTCTCTAAGCACTTTCCCCATTTCCGGATAGGTAGCTCCTACTACCGCTCCTATCTCACTATAGCCTTCCTTCACCGTGTCAAGCCCCCACTCATCAACCTTCTTTCCTACAAGCTCATAAATAGCTTTTTCTCCTACCTTTTGATCCTGGAACTCCCCGCTTGAAGGATTTGAAGTCTTAACCAGTATAAATAACCCTCTGTCATTTTTCTTACATTCATCTATAAAAGGAACAACTCCGTCTGAACCAAGATAAGGATTGACAGTTACAAAATCCTCATCAAACGGAGCAAATTCAGCATCTCCAACCTTAACTCTGCCTATATGAGCTGTAGCATAGGCAGCAGATGTAGAACCTATATCCCCACGCTTCGCATCTCCTATTACTAAAAGTTCTTTTTCATGGCAATAGTCTATCGTTTTCTTAAATGCCGTAAGCCCCGGTATGCCAAACTGCTCATACATAGCTATCTGCGGCTTTACAGCCGGAATTAAATCATAAACAGCATCTACTATTTCCTTGTTAAACTCAAAAATTGCATCTGCTGCCGCCTCAAGAGTCTCTCCCCTTTCATTAATTGCCTTATCAAACAAAAACTTAGGTACAAAATTAAGTGTAGGATCAAGTCCCACAACTATAGGTGCTTCAAGTTTCTTTATTCTGTTTACAAGCTTCTCAATCATTTATTTTTCCTCCTTAAATACCACCTTACCGTTACATAATGTATAAAGAATTTTTCCTCTTACCTTTTTTCCGTTAAAAGGCGTATTCTTGCCCTTTGATAAAAATTTATCAGAATCAATTACATATTCCTCATTAATATCAGCTATTACAAGGTCTGCTACCGCTCCCTCTTTAAGTGTACCTCTTCCATTTTTAAGAAGTTTGGCAGGGCTAAGGCTCATTCTTTCCACTAGAGATTTCATATCCAAATATTCTCCCAAAAGTTCGGTCACAGTAAGAGCAAATGCAGTCTCAAGACCTACTATTCCAAATGGGGCATTTTTAATACTCTTTTCTTTTTCTTCTTTAGAATGTGGTGCATGATCCGTAGATATCATACCCATAATACCGCTCCTAATCCCTTCTTTAAGAGCCTCTACATCAGCTCTGCTTCTTAGTGGCGGATTCATCTTGAAATTTGCATCATCTTCTATTATATCCTCATCAGTAAGGGTAAAATGATGCGGGCATACTTCCGCACTTACCGGCAAGCCTTTTTCCTTTGCAGCCTTTACAAACTTTACTGTATCCCTTGTAGAGCAGTGACAAAGGTGGATAGTCGCCCCTACTTCTTCCGCTATTTCTATATCACGCTTTGCAATACTATCTTCAACTTCATTGGTTATTCCTGCCATTCCAAGCTCTTTTGCTTTATTACCGGCATTCATAACCCCTCCATTTACAAGGTCCGCATCTTCACAGTGGTCAAAAAAAGGAAGTTTAAGCCTTGCAGCCTCCATAAGTCCCTTTCGTAGTATTTCAGGGTTCATAACCGATTTTCCGTCCTCACTTATAGCAACAATTCCGGCTTTTTTCATTCCTTCCATGTCGGAAAGAACCTTGCCTTCCTGTCCCATTGTCACAGTTCCGCTTGGAAGTACATTGATAACGGCATCTTTTTTAATAGCTTCAAGCTGTAAATTAAGATGTTCTACCGTATCCATTACCGGCTTTGTATTCGGCATAGTTACAACTGTAGTATAACCTCCTCTTGCCGCTGCCATGCTTCCTGTCCTTACAGTTTCTTTATACTCACCGCCCGGCTCTCTAAAATGCACATGTAAATCTATAAATCCCGGAAGTACATATTTTCCTGTCGCATCTATAATATCTATATTTTCTTTTACAAAATTGTCAAGACTGCCCTTTTCTCCAACTTTTTCTACTTTTCCCTCATCATTAATCAAAAGGTCGAACAAACCGTCTCTGTCCGCTTCTACATCTACCAAGTGTCCATTTTTAATAAATGTACTCATATTACCTCCATTCATCCCTTCATAAAGAAAGCACCCATTAGGATGCTTATCTTTTTAAAATATTACTTGTTTAATTTTTCAATTATCCTTGGAAGTTCACTATCAACTTTATCATTTTCAAGCTGACAAGTGCCTGCATTAGCATGACCTCCACCACCATACTCAAGACAAATATCTCCAATATTTACATTAGAATCTTTATTTATAATAGATTTACCTATCATAACCGCCGTATTCTGCTTTTTAAATCCCCAGGCAATATGCACTGAAATCTCTGTATCAGGATACAACGCATATACCATAAATCTATTTCCGGCGTAAATTGTCTCCTCATTTCTAAGATCAATAACTGTAACCTTACCTTCAACTTTAACAAGACGCTTTAACTGCTCTTTAAAAAGTTCCTGCTGTTCAAAATAAAGGTCTACTCTTTCTTTTACATCCGGAAGAGCTAAAATTTCATTGATTGGATGAATAAGACAATAATCAATAAGTTCCATCATTAAGTCATAGTTTGAAATTTTAAAATTATGAAACCTTCCAAGACCTGTCCTTGCATCCATTACATAATTAAGAAGAGTCCAGCCCTCCGGTTCAAGAATATCATCAACCGTAAAATCAGCACTATCTCCCTTATCTACAGCTTCCATTATTTCCTCTGAAACTCTGCTTATTCTTTCAGCTCCGCCATAGTAATCGTAAACCACCCTTGCCGCAGACTTTGCATATCCGTCTATAATGAACTTGCTGCTGGCTTCTCCTGCATCTACACGGCTAAGCTCGCTTTCATGATGATCAAAAGCAAGCCCCACTCTAGGATCGTAAGGAAGATTCGTAGTTATATCATTTTCAGTAATATCCACCTTTCCATCCTGAACATCTTTAGGATGAACAAATTTTATGTTGTCAATTATATCAAGTTCTTTAAGGATCATAGCACAAACCAAACCGTCAAAATCACTTCTTGTAACCAATCTCATTTTTCCCATAATATCCTCCAGATACTTAGTTAAACCCAAATTATTTACACCGCAAATCACAGACATTTTAATCCGAGTTAAATGAATTTCTCCAGTGTAGTATACCATAAATCAAACTTTTGTTCAATCACCCGACAATATATTAATTTCTATCTTTATTTCAACTTATCTATAACTACATCAAGAGCTTTTTCTAATTGATTGTCCTCTTTTCTCTCCAGTTTTCCGTCTTTTAGTGCTTTAGAATTAAGTTTTTCTTCTACATCAGGCTCAATACCCGTTCCATGAATATTTACCCCATTCGGTGTATAATACTTGGAAACCGTCACCTTCATAGCTGTTCCGTCTCCAAATGGAACTATAGATTGAACTATTCCTTTGCCGAATGTCCTTGTTCCAACTAAAACTGCCGCATTATAATCCTTCATAGCACCTGAAAACACTTCTGAAGCTGATGCTGAATTACCATTTACAAGAATAGCTACAGGTTTATCAAAACTCAAATTATCGACTGCTTCTTCATCAACCCTTCTACCGTTTTTATCCACGGTATATACAAGCACACCTTTCTTTATCATTCTGTCCAACATTTCACAAGTTACATCAAGAAGTCCTCCGGGATTATCTCTCAAATCAATTACAAGTCCCTGAATTCCCTCCTTTTCAAGTTCATCTATTGCACTCTTAAATTGCGAAGCCGTAACCTCATCAAACTCAGAAACAGCTATATAACCTATCTTCTTACCGTCTTTTTCTTCTATTCTATATGTAACGGTATCAATTTCAAGTTCTCTTCTTTCTAAGTTAAATTCAATTTCTTTTCCGTTTCTTAACACCGTCACTTTTACAAAAGTACCTTCTTCACCTTTAATTTTAGCCACTACTTTTGAAAGTTCAAGACCTGCTATCTTTTTGCCTTCAATTTTATATATTATATCACCTGCCAGCATTCCTTCCTTCTCGCCTGAACCCTTCTTAAAAGTCTTTACTATAGTTATTGCTCCGGTGCTTACATTTTGACTTACCACAACACCTATTCCGCAGTAAGTTCCGCTTGAAGATGTGGTAAACTGTTTATATTCTTCTGCATTATAATACACCGTATACTGGTCTCCGAGACTGTCTACCATTCCTTTATATATGCCGTCCTGAATTTTATTATTATCTATTTCATTAAGATAATAATCATCTATTGTATTATACAACTCATTGGATTTTCTGCTTACTTCAACCCAGTCAATATCTTCTCCCACAGTTGTATTATTTTCCTTTGAAGTGTCGATTTCATCTGTAAGTAAAGAAATCTTCTTTACCGTATCAAAAAGCAATCCTCTTACGCCTCTGTCTTCAAAAGCTATTTTAATAAAACTTGATACCAGTATTATAGATATAAAAATACCTACAAACACACCCATAAAAAAATTTTTCTTTTCTTTCATTAATTATCTCCATTTTTTCTGTCAAATCCTATCTTAATTTTAAGGTGACACATAATTTAGCGGATTCACATACTGTCCGTTCAGCTTTATACTAAAATGCAAATGAGGACCGGTTGACATTCCCGTACTTCCAACCAATGCTATCATCTGTCCCTGATTTACATCCTGTCCTACCGATGCCAAAAGTTTTGAGGAGTGCATATAAATGGTATATACTCCATTACCATGGTCAATTATTATATGATTTCCCATAGAATAGTGGTATGAGGCTGATATTACTCTTCCCGCTTTAGCTGCTATAATAGGTGCTCCTGCATTAACCGCAATATCAATTCCATTATGAAAAGTACCTGAACCCGCCATTACTTCCTTCCTGTAACCAAAACCGGATGTAATATATCTGCTGGAAGGCATAGGCCATATCATTCCTGAAGCTGAAGCCTTTCCGGCTGCATAGCTATAATTTTGCATAGCTAAACGAGCACTTCTTGCCGCCGCCTCTCTCGCCCTTCTTTCACGCTCCGCTCTCTCAGCTTCTGCAATCAATTTATCAATGTATTTTTCTTTCTTAACTATTTCAAGGTCATACTCGCTTACTTTTTTTCCGGCTTCTTTAATCAATGCTGCAAATTTTTCAATTTGAGCATTTTTAGCATCCGCCAATCTTTCATTTTCTGCCTTTTTTACTTCCAACTCATCAAGCGTTACATTCAATTCTGCAAGTTTTTCTTCCTTCTCAAGCTTTTTTTCTTCTGCAATTTTTTTAGCCTGTTGATATCTTTCAAGCAAAGTATTGTCATATTCTGAAATTTTAGACATATATTCGCTTTGGTTAAGCAAATCTTCGACCGAATTTGAGCCTAGAATAATTTCTAAATATTCCGCTTCTCCATTTTCATACATATATCTTATTCTTTTTTTCATTATATCATATTGCTCATTTTCAATCTGCTTGGCTGCTTTAATCTCTATTTCAACCTTTGCAATACTCTTTTCAGTCTTATTAACCTTTTTAGTATAATCAGAAATTTTAAGCTCTATATTCTGCTTTTTTTCATCCAAATTTTTTATAGCTTCCTGTATACCGTTTCTTTGTTCTTTTAACTGCTGAACTTTTTCCGCCTGCTTTTCCCTTTCCCTCTCAAGGTTTTTCTTCTCAGCTTTCTGGCTATTAATCGTATCTGCTAACGGAGTAAAGACAGTTCCAACAAATACAGTTAACAGAAAAAACATTAATGCTGTTATAAATATTTTCTTTTTAGACATCTATATGCCTCCTGACTGTAAAAAAGCTTCCTGCAAATCCTATTCCTATTCCTATAGCAAGCGATAAAGGAGTAAGTACCATAAATTCCTCTTTAGTATCTATGAATACTAAAACATTTACAAGAGTATTAAACTTCTCCGAAAGTACCGTAACAGCCCTTTCATAAATAAAATACAAAAGAGCAAGAGGTAATAAAGCCCCTACAATTCCAATCACAACTCCTTCTATTACAAATGGTGCACTGATAAAAAAATCAGTTGCCCCTACCATTCTCATAATAAAAATTTCTTCTTTTCTTACCGAAATCCCCATAGCTATTGTCGTACTTATAAGAAATATTGCAACAGCTAAAAGCAGACCTATTATTGTTATAGATATAATACCGACAAGTGAGTTAATTGCAGAAAAACCTGTAGCTGTGCTTCCATTACTGTTTACTTTCCTAACACCTTCAATAGTTTCGATATAATTAACCAATTCAGCCTGTTTCTCTATTTTTTTCACATAGACGGTATAAGAGTCGCTACCTTCAAGAGGATTGTCATTTCCAAAAGTTTCTATAAGTTCAGGCTTTAAGGAAGTTTTTTTATAATGCTCCCAAGCCTCATCTGCCGAAATATATATAACTTCCCTTACTTCTTTTCTAGCTGTTATCTTTTTCCCGATTTCTTTTTTGGCTTCATCAGCCAGTCCGTCCTCAAAAAAGACGGTAATTCCCACACCTGCTTCCGCCGACTTCATCATATTATCAAAATTACTTACCAAAAAGAAAAAAAGCCCAAAAATAAATAGGCAGGCAGCTATAGTACCCACTGATGCCAAAGAAAACATCCTATTCCTGTGAATACCTTTAAACCCCTCCCTAAAACTGTATATCAAAGTCCGTATTTTCATCATCTGCACCGTTTATCCAATCACTTGCAACTTCACCGTTTTTTAATTCAATCACCCTTTTATTCATAGAGTTTACAATTTCCATATTATGTGTAACAACTACTACTGTTGTTCCGTTTTTATTCACTTCTTCCAATAAATTCATAATTTCCCATGAGTTTTTAGGATCAAGGTTTCCCGTGGGTTCATCCGCAAGCAAAATAATAGGGTCATTTACAAGTGCCCTTGCCAGTGCAACTCTTTGCTGTTCACCTCCGGAAAGTTCTTTAGGATATGCCTTCTGCTTCTCTGAAAGCCCAACTATTTCAAGCATTCTTGGAACTGTCTTTCTTATAAGTTTAGGCTCTTTCTCAACTATCTGCATCGCAAAAGCTACATTTTCAAAAACAGACCTATCCTTTAAAAGTCTGAAATCTTGAAATACCATTCCAATATTCCTTCTATGCTTAGCCACCTGACCATGTCTTAATCTCTTTAGATTTTTTCCGTTCACATAAACCTTGCCCGAGGTAGGATTAATCTCTTTCATAAGAAGTTTGAGCAAGGTAGACTTTCCGGCTCCACTGTCACCTATGATAAAAACAAATTCTCCCCTTTGTATTCTAATATTTATATTTTTAAGTGAGTTTGTTTCTCCATTGTTTTTAGATGAATAATCCTTTGTCACATCATCAAGCATAATTGCAGGAACATCAATCTCAATGCCGTTATCATTGACAATGCTTTCAGAGAATAATTTCTTATTCTCTGAAAGCCTTTTTTTTCTATCATATTTGTTCATTAATATTCAAGGTTCTCCATGTATTTCATATACTTAACTACCATAAGTGCAATCTTAAAAGTAATAGCATCATCAAATACTCTTATATCAAGGTTTGTAGTCTTTTGCAATTTATCAAGGCGATACACCAAAGTATTTCTATGAATATATAACTGTCTTGATGTTTCAGAAACATTAAGGCTGTTCTCAAAAAATTTATTGATAGTGGATAATGTCTCTTCATCGAATTCATCAGGAGATTTGCCGTCAAAAATTTCCCTTATAAACATTTTACATAGAGGCATAGGCAACTGATATATAAGTCTTCCTATCCCCAAGTTATTATAGCCTACTATATTTTGATCCGCATAGAAAATTTTTCCTACATCAAGAGCCATTTTTGCTTCTTTATAAGAGCGTGAAACATCCTTAATTTCAGGCACTATAGTACCATAAGAAATATTAACCGAAGACATAGCCTCGGAATTAAGCATATCAAGCATTATTTTTGCTACCTTTGCCATTTCTTCATAGCCTTCTTCCGGCTTCAGTTCTTTTACAATAATTATATCCTTTTCATCCACCGCAGTAATAAAGTCTTTTGATTTCCCTGTAAAAAGGCTGCGTACCGTTTCAAGTGCATTGGAATCTTTTTCATTTTTGGTTTCAATGAGGAATACAATTCGTCTTGCTTCAACATCAATATGGAGTTTCTTTGATCTATTGTAAATATCAACTAAAAGAAGATTGTCCAATAATAAATTTTTAATAAAATTATCCTTGTCATATCTTTCTTTATAGGCAATCAAGAGATTTTGTATTTGGAAACCGGCAATCTTACCCACCATATATACATCATCATTATCTCCTCTTGCAAGAATGATATACTCAAGCTGCTGTTCATCAAAAACCTTAAAAAACTGATTACCTGAAAGCACTTGGCTTTCAGCCGGTGATTCGGCAAAATTAAGAACCGCTTCTTCATACTGATCCGCCTCTTCAAAAGTTGAAGCAAGATTCTTTCCTTCAGTGTCCATCACACAAAGATCAACTCTTGTGATAGCTTTAAGCCCTTCTATGGTGCTTTGTAAAATCTGATTTGATATCATTAAACTCACCCCACATTTTATTTTTTAATATTGCCAAGTTATCCATTTATAAATTACAGCCAATAATAACTTAGAATAAGCTATCTTTAATTCTACCATTCATTTTCCAAAAAGTAAAGAAAAGCCAGCCCTATATTAAAATTTTATATAGGTACTGGCTAAAATATTATGCTATTTTACTAATAAAAATCAGATTGCAACACCTGATTCCTTATCAAACATGTGCATTTTTGAAAGATCAAGTGCAAACTTAACAGTATCTCCTACTCTTGCAGTTGTACGAGGATTTACTCTTGCAGTAAATTCTACACCGCCAACAGGGAAATAAAGGAATACTTCCGCACCAAGAAGTTCATATACTTTGATTGTAGCATCAAAGGTGGTATCCGGTGAATTACTGATGAACATTTCTTCATCATGGATATCCTCAGGACGGATACCAAATTCAATAGTCTTTCCTTCATAGCCTTTTTCCAAAAGAACCTTAGCTTTATCATTAGGAAGTTTAATCTTAAATCCTGCGAATTCAAGAATTACACTCTCTCCCTCTTTTTTAACAAGTGCATCTATAAAGTTCATTTCAGGTGAACCGATAAATCCTGCAACAAACTTATTAACAGGTTTCTCATAAAGATTCTGAGGAGTATCTACCTGCTGGATATATCCGTCTTTCATAACTACAATTCTTGTACCAAGAGTCATAGCCTCTGTCTGATCATGTGTTACATAGATGATAGTTGTTTCAAGTCTCTGATGAAGCTTACTAATCTCAATACGCATCTGCACACGAAGTTTAGCATCAAGGTTTGAAAGAGGCTCATCCATAAGAAATACCTTAGGATTACGCACAATAGCACGTCCCATAGCAACACGCTGTCTCTGACCGCCTGAAAGTGCCGCCGGTTTACGATCAAGAAGTTTCTCAAGATCAAGTATTTTGGCTGCATTTCTAACAAGTTCATTTATCTTTTCCTTTGGTGTTTTTCTGAGTTTAAGACCAAAAGCCATATTGTCAAATACCGACATGTGTGGGTAAAGAGCATAATTCTGGAATACCATTGCAATATCCCTGTCTTTAGGCTCAACATCATTTACTCTCTTATCTCCTATGAAAAGATCTCCACCTGATATTTCTTCAAGACCTGCAATCATACGCAGTGTAGTGGACTTACCGCAACCTGAAGGACCTACGAAAATGATAAACTCTTTGTCTGCGATTTCAAGGTTAAATTCCTTAACCGCCTCAAAACCGTTCGGATACTTCTTTGTAACATTTCTTAAAGATAAACTTGCCATAACAGCCTCCCTTTTAATACATTTTCTCTTTTAGATTTTTAGTCTATATAAGATATTTATAGCACAAAAACTTATATATTAATGATACACTATTGTCACTAACTAAACTATTCTTTTTTTACACAAAATCTGACGATATTTTTTGTTACTTTTGTCCTAAAAATATTAACAGTATACATAATAGCGAAAATTTACACAATATTTCTTTTGTTTATTGGGTAAATTTTACTTTACTGCACTATCATGTTTATACTCAACAAAACCTTCACCAAATACTTCCCTTACATCACTTACTATAATCAAAGACTTAGGATCGGTTACTGCCGCTATCTCTTTTATCTTTACAATCTCTTTTTTGCCGACTACACAAAACAGCATACTTTTATCCTTATTCGTATACATTCCTTTTGCCGATATTGCCGTAACGCCTCTTTCCATTTCGCTCATAATAAGTTTTGCTATTTTCTCATATTCATCCGAAATAATATAAACCAGTTTTGCAAACTTCACACCTTCAAGCATGGTATCCGAAATTTTTGTCAATACATAAATAGTTATAATACCGTACATAGCGTTTCTAAATCCGAGTACAAATGCACCAAGCACTACAATAACACCGTCTACCACAAAAAGAATGCTTGGAACCGAGTAATGTTTAAAAAACTTGTGAAGAACGGCACTTACCATATCGGTTCCGCCACTTGTAGAATTGGTAAGGAAAATAAGACCTATGCCCACACCGTCCATCAGACCGCCTATTGCTACCGCCAAGAGAAAATCTCCTCCGCAAATATCATAAGTAGGTATGAGATAAAGCCAAACTGCAAAAGATACCGCACCCAACAAAGTTTTAGCTACAAAATCCTTTCCAATTACAAAAAAAGCTATAATAAATACCGGTATATTAAGTACCGCATTGGTTAACCATACAGGAATGTCTAAGCCGAAACCTTCCGCAAAATATTTTACTACTATCGCAAAGCCTCCAAAGCCTCCCATAACCATTCTCATCGGTTCATAAATCAACTTAACCGGCGCCGACATACATAATGTTCCTAAAAGAATTAATATTATATCAAAGAACTTTCTGTGCTTTGAATTTTGCATTTTTGTAATTGCCTGAATCATTTTATAAAATAACCTCTCTTTTTATCATTTTCCCCAAATTGGAATCTTTTTTATTTACTTTCCGATGATAGACTTTGTGATAAAATTTCTTTCTTTACAACAACTCCATTATCAAATTTTTCACCTTTAAGTGTAGTAAATTTAATATTATCAGCCTTTACATTTTTTAGTTTTTTTAATAAATTCACATAAGCCTTTTTCTTAATATCCGTAAACTTTTCTTTATAAACAGAAGCTACAAACTTAGATTTATCCTTATCATTTCCGTTTATAATATCATTTACAAAACTCCTTAAAAATGTTGAATCTCCTTTTTCATTAAAATAAAATATTTTTTCAGCTTCTTCCGAACTTAAAAAAAGATAATGTGACAAACCTATATCAAAATAATCTTCAAGCATAAGCATTCCCGCTTTAAGCCCCTGTTTTGTTTTATTATACTTATAAAGATGTGACAATTTAAGTAACTGAGGTATGTTTGCAAGGGAAGCTGAAATGTCTTTATACATTTCATTAGAAATCTCAAATATCATATTCCCCGGAAAATTATAAAAATTTATTTTATTTTCCTGTTTATCAAATTTCACAAAATATGCAGAATTTATAAGATTTTTATCTTCTTTATCTCCAATGAAAATTATCCCTCGCAATACCTCTTCACTTTCCGCATTCGGAAGGCTTTTGCTTAAAATACTGTTCTTTTCAACTTTTACTGTTTCTTTTATATTTTTTAAATTTTCAGACGGTCGTTTATTTTCATCCTTAAACTTCATAATATATATAAACAACAAAATGATTATTAACAGCATCATGATTATAGTTGTCATTATAAATATCTTAATTATTTTTTTAGCCATTTGTACTACTGCCTCTTTTTACTGACCACTATCGGAATTTTTCTCTCAAGATCCGCCCCATACCCTTTAAGTACGGTTATTTCATCCGTACCATAATCCTGTATGGTATTATTAACAATAAGCACATTAAAACTTGGCACATAATGAATTTCCGCCTCTTTAGTAACAGCATTTCTTTTAATCGAAAAAGTTGAGCCTTTAGCGGAAGAGAGAACTTTTGAGTCAGGGAACAAATTTACCGTACCCACTCCCAGCGGATCTTGGTCGGCAATTCCAAGATAATGCAATACTTCTCCATATTCCTTAATCGCAGTTCCGCTTGCAGTATAAAGTGCAAACGGAATTATATTATCCTGTCCTACATAAGTGGTACTTCCGGTAAGGAAAAATGCTCTAAGCGCACTTCCGTCAGTTACTATTTTCTTTATAACCCGCCTTATAGCACCACCCTGAATAGTAATATTTATTTCTCCCGTTTTAACTTTTCCTGCTTTAAGAGGGTAAGTAAGATAGCTTACTCCGTCTACAGTTATCGGACGAATAGATTCCTTAACCTCAACTCCGTTATCAAGCACCGTATCAAGACTTACAAGTGCACTTCCCGTAACATCTACATTTAATTTAGAATCCCTAATTCCAATCGAATTTATATTATTGCCATAATTATCTGTTGCTTTAATTAACATATAATAACTGTCTTTTGTAATATTAACCCAAGCAGAACTTCCAAAATCCTTTATTTCATCCCCGTTTTTAAGTTTTGCCACATCTTTATCCATTACAGTTTCATAAGAAATAGCTGCATTTGTAGAACTGTATACACACCTATAAATTCCTTTAAATTCAGCGGCGGTAATAAATGAAGGCGGTACAATACTTACAGTTTTTGTATCATTAATTTCGCTGTTATCCGTATTTTTATAACTAATTTTAAGTTCACCCGAAGTACCTATAGAACTTGGTACATTAGGCAGTTTAGTAGGCAAAACCAAAGTAACTTTCCCCGTTCGCTTAATTCATTCATCTGTATATTGTCACCCTTCCAAGTCACATTAAATCTGCTGTTTACTATATCAGAACTGCCCGTAATCTCCTTTCCGGTTCCGTCAAAAATTTTGAAATAAACATCTGCAAAATATATATTATTCTGCTGATTTAAATCTCTTACGACAGCATTACTTGATAATTCAATTCTTGCAGGTTTTAACTTATCCGGATTTATTTTAGGTTTACTTTCTTCCTTTTTATTATCCTCTTTTTCAGGCTCTTCTTCTTTTTTAGCCTCAGTAATATTTATCTTAATTACATCACTTACAATATCATCTTCCGCATTCTTTGTTTTTTTTGCAGAAGCCCTCACATATAAAGTTCCGGCTTTTTTACCGGCAGTAAATACACCTTGAGAATCAATATCTCCAAGTGTTGATTTCCGCCTTCCGTCTTCATCTGCAAATAGCTGAAAAAATACCTTATCTGTAGGTTTGATATTATTCTTTATTTCAGCAGCCTCTTCAACAGGCTTTATCTTTGCTTTAAATTTATTGTAAGCGGTACCGGCTTCCACGGTAACATCTTCAGTTGTATTGGCTGAATTTAAAAGTCTGACCTCTCCCGCTTTAGTTTCAGCTGTAAATTTACATTTAAGTGTGTAAGTCTTTCTTCCGTATCTGCAAGTAAAACTGACTGTAGCTTTTCCGTTTCCTACCGCCTTACAGGTACCATTTTTGCTCACCTTAATTCTGCCCGTATCCTCAGACTTCCAAGTACCTTTTATACCTTTCGTCTTTCCATTGATGTTGTATTTTAATTTAATGCTTTTACCGCCTACATAAATAGTCTGTTTAGAAACAGGTTTTTTAGAAATATATAAGTAACTTTTAGCTGCTGCCGAAAGTTCCGTACTAAACACTGATGATATTCCAACTGCTGCACTAAGTAAGATAACAAAAAATTTATTTTTCATAAATTCCTCCTTAAAACATTGTGTATAAAATTTTTCCGTCCAGAACAGTATAACATAAATCTAATCAATTTACACTATTATCTTGCATTAACACTATTTTACTGATACCATTATGCTAATTCACTTTAAGGAGATAGCAATGAATAAAACAGTACTTATAACCGGTTCATCTAAAGGGATAGGCAAGGCAATAGCCATAAAATTTGCAAAGGAAGGTTTTAACATAGCCATTAATTCAAATAAATCAAAAAACGAACTCGAAGAAACCAAAGAACAGCTTATTTCCTACAATATACCCGTATTTTCTATGCAGGGGGATGTAGGCAACTACGATTTTTGCAAAAACTTTGTAGCCGGCACACAGGCTGTTCTCGGTTCTGTGGATATTTTAATAAATAATGCCGGCATTTCTCATATAGGATTGTTTGCAGAAATGACTCCATGTGAATGGAATAATGTTATAAACACTAATCTTACTTCCGTATACAATCTTTCCTCCCTTATTATTCCTGATATGGTGAAAAAAAAATCCGGTAAAATACTTAATATCTCCTCTGTTTGGGGAAATGTCGGAGCCTCTATGGAGGTTGCATATTCTGCAAGTAAGGGCGGAATGAACTCGCTTACAAAGGCTCTCGCAAAAGAACTTGCTCCAAGCAACATTCAGGTAAATGCTATAGCCTGTGGAGCTATCGCTACCGAAATGAACAGCTTTTTAACCGCTGAAGAACTGGCTTATCTTACAGATGAAATCCCTGCATCCAGACTTGGAAAGCCTGAAGAAGTTGCTGAACTTGCCTTTAGTATTTGCACAGGACATAACTATCTTACAGGACAGATTATAGGGCTTAACGGAGGTTGGTACTAGCGAGTAAGGTCATAATAAAACATATACTGCTGCATAACTGCCACATAACCCTTGTACCTTTCAAAAGGAAAACCTGCTTCATAATGTGCGGCGAGTATCTGTTTTACATGGGTATCTATAGGAAAAGCGTCCAACTGATGTAAGCCAAATACACAAATACAGTCCGCTACCTTCTTACCTATACCATGTTCAGCCATAAGCTGTTTTTTTGCCTCTTCATAAGAAAGTCCAACCAAATTTTCAGGTACGAACTCGCCTTTTGCTGTCTTTACCGCCATTCTATGTATATACTCATCTCTGTAACCTAAACCATAAGAATGAAGTTCCTCTACCGAAATCTTGCTTAAAATCTCCGCTGAGGGAAAACTTCCGTCTCCCGTTAACGCACAAAGTTTTGCTATACTGTTTTTTATACGGGGAATATTGTTGTTTTGCGAAACTATAAATGAAATTATTATTTCCCAAAGATCCTGTCTTAATATTCTTATACCAAAACCATTTGCTATAGCATTTTTCAGGTATTCATCCTTTTCATCTACCAAAGCCTTGATAGCAGAATAATCTGTTCCCAAATCAAAATAGTTAAACCATACTTTATTAAACTCATCTTCACTACAATGAAAAATAAATTCTCCGTCTTTTTCTTCTACAAGTGTAGTGTGCCTTCTGAACCATATTCTATAACATCCCTCTGTTTCCTCTGTCATTCTAAAAATCTGACCTGAATCTGCTATCTGTTTAAGATTTATATCCTTTAATTTTATTCTGAACATTTCACTCATTACTGCAAATACTCCTACTCCTCATTGTCAATTATCTGCTTAAATTTAACCTTAATTCTTGCCAGTGCATTATCTATTGATTTAGGACTTTTCTCAAGTGTTTCCGCAATTTCTTTATAATCTTCTCCCGAAAGGTATAAATCCAGTACCTCTTCTTCAAATTTTGAAAGCGATTTACTAAGCTGCTCAAGCAAAAATAAGGTATTCTCTTTATCTACTACAAAACCTTCAGGCTCAAGCAACCTGCTTCCCCTAAGATTATTTATAAGCTTTATCTCCTCGCTGTCTTCACCGGAATTTTGCCCTGCATATAAAGAAATATAAGTATTAAGCGGTAAATTTTTACCTGCCTGCCCCGCTTTTATTGCATTATACATTTTGCGTTCGCATACTAAATTTGCAAAAGTTAAAAAACTTGCATTTTTATTTTTATCAAAACTTCTTACAGACATAAAAAGCCCTATCATGCCTTCTTGGATAAGATCTTCTCTATCTCCGCCAAGCAGATACAAAGTTTTAGCCTTACCTCTTACCAAATTTTTATATTTATTTAAAAGATAACTCTCTGCAGCTTCATCCCCATTTTTAGCTTTTTCACATAACTCCTCATCTGAAAATTTTTCAAAATCCATAAGCTATATTTCCCCGTTATTTACCTATAATTTAGGCTTACTTTCTATTCATTCTTTGCCTTACGATTTCATAAGAAAGCACTCCTGCAGCTACAGACGCATTCAGCGAATCAATCTGTCCGAACATAGGTATCTTAACTATAAAATCGCACTTTTCTTTAACCAATCTGCCGGCTCCTTTTCCCTCTGAACCTATTACCAGCCCTATTGCTCCTTTTAGATTACAGTTATACATAATCTCACCCGACATATCCGCACAGGCAAACCAAATCCCTTTCTCTTTAAGCTCTTCTATGGTACGGCTTATATTGGTAACTTTAGCTACAGGAGTATAATTGATAGCACCGGCGGAAGTCCTTGCTACTGTAGCGGTAAGTCCGACAGCATGTCTTTTAGGTATAATTACGCCATGTGCTCCCGCCTGGTTAGCGGTTCTTATAATTGCACCGAGATTATGAGGATCTTCTATATCATCAAGAATTATGATAAAAGGTTGTTCCCCCTTCTCTTTTGCCGCATTCAAAATATCATCCACCTCTGCATATTTATATGCCGCTGCTATTGCAACCGCTCCCTGATGCTTATCGCCATCTGCATATTTACTCAATCTGTCTTTACTTACAAAATTGATAATGGTATCTTTCTTTTTTGCCATTCTTAAAATTGACTGTAGTGTGCCGTCAGCCACTCCCTCCTGCACATAGAGTCTGTCTATGGTTTTATCTGATCTAAAGGCTTCTAATACGGCATTCCTCCCATATATAACTAAGCTTTCTTCTTCATTTTTTGCAAACTTATCTTCCATATTTCTCCTTATTCCCAATATATAATCAAAAATAATTTTTCATCAAAGCATTTATAGCTTAGCTGCAATCCCTGCCTTAACCAATTCTAAAATTCTCTCATTTCTTCCGGCAAGATAGAGGAAACCTATTAAAGCCTCAAAACCTGTGGCTATCCTATAATCTATAATACTTGCATTTTTTGCGGAAGTATATGATTTTGCATTTCTTCCTCGCTTATACACAGCTTCTTCTTCTTTTGTTAAAATCGGAACTATAGCCTCTAAAGCCTCTTTCTGTGCAGCCGCCTTAACTAAAGAACTTGCCTTGTGATGAAGTTTATTTACCGGAGCATTTCCTTTTTCTACTATTATAGTGCGAATTATAATTTCATAAACCGCATCACCTATATACGCCAATGTAAGTGGTGAAAAACTTCTTAAATCCTTGTCTGTAATTCCAAAAAACTTATCTATCCCACTTGATGAAAGCCCTGATAAAACTATATTCTCTTCCACTTAACACCCTCTCTGGTATCTTCTAAAACTATACCTTTTGATGTAAGTATTTCCCTTATTTCATCTGCTCTTGCAAAATTTTTAGATTTTCTTGCCTCAGTTCTTTCCTTAATAAGGGTTTCTATTTCTTCATCTAATATTTCTTTTTCTTTAATTACCTTAATTCCAAGTACATCTGATAAAAGTACAATAAGCCCTCTAACCTCTTCTATAAGTTTAGCTGAACTTCCTTCATCTATTTCAGAATTAGCAAGTTTTACAAGGTTAAATATAGCTGTAACAGCATCTGCCGTATTAAAATCGGAATCCATAGCCGCTTCAAACTCATCTTTATAAACCAAGGCTTTATCTGTCACCTTTTTTTCATTTTCTGTTAAATCTTTAACACTTGCACCTTCAAGCAGAAATTCAAGGTTTGCTACAGCATTTGTAATTCTTTCAAGCCCTGTTTTTGCCGCTTCCATAAGTTCAAGGCTGAAATTGATAGGACCTCTATAATGTGCACCTAGCATAAAGAACCTGAGTACACTAAGGTCATACTCCTTGCTTACATCTCTTATAGTTATAAAATTACCGAGAGACTTGCTCATTTTTTCATTGTTTATCCTAAGATAACCATTGTGCAGCCAATACTTTGCAAACTCTTTGTTATTAGCCGCTTCACTTTGTGCTATCTCATTCTCGTGATGAGGAAAAATCAAATCCTCTCCACCTGCATGTATATCTATCTGCTCTCCAAGGTACTTTTTACTCATAACGGAGCATTCTATATGCCATCCCGGTCTGCCTTCTCCCCACGGGGATAACCAAAAAGGCTCACCCTCCTTCTTAGGTTTCCAAAGTACAAAATCAAGCGGATCCTCTTTTTCATCATTTACCGCAATTCTGGCTCCGGCTTCAAGATCATCTATATTTTTATTAGACAGCTTGCCATAAGTTTCAAAACTCCTTGTTCTAAAATATACACTGCCGTTTTCGGCATAAGCATGACCTTTGTTTATAAGTTCTTCTATCATTTCTATCATACCGTCTATTTCTTCGGTAGCTTTAGGATTTTTTGTAGCAGGAAGTACATTTAAGCCTTCCATATCAATTCTTGCCTCTTTAATATATCTTTCAGAAATTTCAGCAGCTGTTACACCCTCTTCATTGGCACGCTTTATTATCTTATCATCTACATCTGTAAAATTCGACACATAGTTTACATCATAACCCTTATATTCAAAATATCTGCGTACAGTATCAAAAATGATAATCGGTCTGGCATTTCCGATGTGCATAAAATTATAAACTGTAGGTCCGCATACATACATTTTTACCTTGCCCGGCTCTAACGGCTGAAATTCTTCCTCTTTATTTGTAAGTGTATTATGTATTTTCATTTTCTT
>CAUTOC010000025.1:0-32550 GCA_963539695.1 uncultured Catonella sp.
TTTTTCGGATCAGCGAAAAACTCCAATGGGCGAAACAGACTAAAGTCATTAATTTTAAAGTGGTCGAATTCGACCACTTTAAAAAAGAAGCCGGATTGCACACTTTCAGTCTTAGTATCAATGAATGGATACAACAAACAAATGCAATAGGTCTTTACTCAAAAAAAGGGCGTTATGGAGGAACTTTTGCTCATAAAGATATTGCGTTTGAATTTGCCTCTGCTATCAGTCCTGTTTTTAAATTGTATCTTATTAAAGAGTTTCAAAGATTAAAGGAAGATGAAGCAAGTTTAGAAAAAATTGAATGGAATGCTAAACGATTTTTAGCAAAAAATAATTATTTTATTCAAACAAACGCAGTAAAAGAATACTTAATGCCTGTTTGCAATTACTCCGACAGTTTAAAGTGGCTTGCATATGCGGAAGAGGCTGACCTTTTAAATGTTGCTTTATTCGGATTTACCGCTAAGGATTGGAGGGATAGTAACCCAAATCTTGCCAAACAAGGAAATGTCCGTGACTTTGCTACCATAAACGAATTAACAGTATTATCTAATTTAGAAAGTCATAATGCTATTTTAATAAAAGAGGGAAAAACAAAGAAAGAGCGTTTTTTAATATTAAAAGAAATTGCAGTATATCAATTAGACATATTGAATACCGCAGATACTATTCACAAGAATTTAATACAATAAAAATGCCGCACAAGGTGTTGGCGCACCTGCACGGCTTACAAGAAGAGATACACCGCAAAATATAACTTTTCCTGTAAAGTAAATTATAGCATACTTTCGGGAATTTTGAAAGGGGCTATTTTTTTATGGATATTACACGCGTTGCCTTATATATAAGGGTTTCTACAGACGAGCAAGTACACGAGGGCTATTCCTTGGAGGCTCAAAGAAAGCATTTGTTAGAGTATGCAAAGAAAAATAATTATTCTGTTGTTGATGTGTACGCCGATGAGGGTATAACAGCTAGAAAGTCATATAAAAAGCGTAAGGAATTTATGCGTCTTATTTCTGATATAGAAGCTGGCAAGGTGGATTTAATACTGTTTATCAAACTGGATAGGTGGTTTAGGTCTGTTGCTGACTATCACAAAATTCAAGAGGTTTTAGAGGCAAACAATGTGGGCTGGAGGGCTACCACGGAGCAATACGACACCACCACAGCCGGAGGGCGTCTGTATGTGAATATCCGTCTTGCTGTGGCACAAGATGAAGCCGACCGCACCAGCGAGCGTATCAAGTTTGTTTTTGATAGAAAAGTAGCTGAAAACGAAATAATCAGCGGTAAAATCCCGGTAGGGTACAAGGTGGAGGATAAAAAACTTGTAATTGATGAAGAGGGTGCGGAGATTGTTCGCTTTGCCTTTGATACCTATTTGACACTTAGGAGCAAGAGGGCAACCGCCTTTAGAATGAAAGCAACCTATGGGGATAAATTCACTTATAGAATGGTTGATGTTATGTTGAAGAATGAAAAATATATAGGCAAGTACCGCAATAACCACGGGTATTGCCCTCCGATTATCGAAAAATCGGTATTTGAAGAAGCAGAAAGAATAAATAAGGTCGGCGCCAGTCGCTGCCTATCCAGTAGGGAGCAATATTTCTATATCTTTTCCGGACTCTTGTTTTGCCCTGTGTGTGGTCGCCGTCTTGGCGGGGTTGGTATAAATAAAGAAACATTTAACTATCGCTACTACCGTTGCAATAAATATGCCTTGGATAAGGCTTGCACTCACAAAACAAAAGTAAATGAGGCAAAACTGGAGAAGTATTTGCTTGACAATATCTCGGAGGAAGTAAAAAAGTACCGAGTAGAGTATGAATTGAGTATAAAAAAGGCTAAAAAGCCTACTGTTAGCAAAAAGGCAATAGAGGGGAAATTGGCAAGACTTAGAGAATTGTATATCAATGAGCTTATAGAAATTGACGACTACAAAAAAGAATATGATTCCCTCCACTCTGAATTGAAGAAGATAGAAAGCCAGCTAGAAGAAAAAGAGAAAGACTTTTCACAGCTGGAGGCTCTTTTGCAATCTGATTTTAGGGATATGTATTCCTCTATTGATAATGAGGGCAAGCGTGCTTTGTGGGGTACTATCATTGAAAAGATTATACAGAACGAGGCTGGAGGCTATGATATTTTTTTTAAGTAAATTTTTGTACTTGTGTTACATTATCATAATACCACAGACATACAAAACCTCAGTAGATACTATTAATTTGTTTTTTTGCATAACTTAATTATACACCAAAAGCCAAACTTTTAGGAGTCTGGCTTTTGTTTTTTATAAAAAAAGGAACTGAGCACCAATTCTTAGTGCGACAGCCCCTTTACTTTATTATATTCTATTATTCTAATTTACAAATGCAATTTTAAAACAATGAACTTCTTAATTAGTACAACTTCGCCCCCGCAGGTATCCTGTTATCAACCATCAGAAGGTTAAGTCTTTCCTCTCCTTCTTCACTATGAATAGCAGAAAGCAACATACCACAGGACTCAATTCCCATCATGGCTCTCGGTGGAAGATTGGTAATTGCAACAAGTGTCTTTCCAAGTAAGTCCTCAGGCTCATAAAAGCTATGAATGCCACTAAGAATAGTTCTATCTGTACCTGTACCGTCATCAAGAGTGAACTGTAACAGTTTCTTGCTCTTTGGTACTGCCACACAATCTTTTACCTTAACAGCTCTAAAATCAGACTTACTGAAAGTTTCAAAATCTACTGTATCACTAAACAAAGGTTCAATCTCTACTTTTGAAAAATCTATCTCTTCGCTAAAATTGGTCGTAACTTGGTCGTAAGTCCTGTCCGTTATAGCCTTTGATGGCTTATTTTCCTCACTTCCACTCTTAACCGACTTTAGTGTAGGGAATAATAGTACATCCCTGATTGAAGCTGAATCGGTGAGGAGCATCACAAGTCTGTCTATGCCGTAACCAATACCGCCTGTTGGAGGCATACCGTACTCAAGAGCTGTAAGGAAATCCTCATCTGTGTGGTTTGCCTCTTCATCACCTGCCGCAGCAAGTGCATCTTGAACTGCAAAACGCTCTCTTTGGTCAATCGGATCGTTAAGCTCTGAATAAGCATTGCACATTTCCCAAGTATTTATGAAAAGTTCAAAACGCTCTACTCTATCCTCTGCACCCGGTTTTTTCTTGGTAAGGGGTGATATTTCAACAGGATGATCCATAACAAAGGTAGGCTGTATCATTTTTTCTTCACAAAATTCCTCGAAGAAAAGGTTGATAATATCGCCCCTCTTATGATGAGGCTCAAAAGCTATATTCTTTTCTTTAGCTATAGCCTTAGCTGTTTCATCTGTAGTTATTTCACTAAAATCAACACCTGAATATTCTTTAACAGCATCAAGCATGGTTATACGCTTAAACGGTTTACTGAAATCAAGCTCTATTCCATTGTAAGATATAACAGCACTTCCACAAACCTTCTCGGCAAGATATCTAAACATCTCCTCAGTGAGATCCATCATTCCGTTATAATCGGTATAAGCCTGATAAAGCTCCATCAGTGTAAATTCAGGATTATGTCTGGTATCTACACCTTCATTTCTAAATACTCTGCCAATCTCAAATACTCTTTCAAATCCGCCGACTATAAGACGCTTTAAATAAAGCTCAAGAGAGATTCTAAGCTTTCTTTCTTCATCAAGAGCATTGTAATGTGTGAAAAACGGTCTTGCAGCAGCCCCCCCTGCATTTTCAACAAGAAGCGGAGTCTCTACTTCCATAAAGTCTTTTTCTGCAAGGAAAGAACGAATTTCTTTAAGTATCTGTGATCTTTTTTCAAATGTATTTCTTACATCCTGATTCATAATAAGGTCAAGATATCTCTGACGGTATCTTGCCTCTGTATCCTTCAGTCCATGATATTTCTCAGGAAGCGGTCTGAGGCTCTTTGTAAGTAAGGTAACTTCTTCGGCATGTACTGAAATTTCACCGGTTTTTGTCTTAAATACAAAACCCTTAACTCCTATTACATCACCTACATCATATTTCTTAAAATCCGCATAAGCCTCTTCACCGATAGAATCTCTTGCTACATAGCACTGCATGCTGCCGTATCTGTCGGATAAGTTACAAAAACTTGCTTTACCCATGATACGCTTAAACATCATTCTTCCGGCTATAGTTACCTGTTTATTTTCAAAATTTTCAAAATCATTTCTTATATCTACAGAATGATTTGTAACATCAAATTTAGTTGTTATAAAAGGATCTTTCCCTGCTTCTTTAAGAGTAGCAAGCTTTTCCTTACGAATTTCAACCTGTTCATTAGTGTCAAGTGTCTGATTTTCCTGTGCCACTATCTTTCTCCTTACTTATTACTTATGTATCTTAATTACCTTATACTGAAGCGTTCCAGCCGGTGTATCGACTTTTACTACATCCCCCTCTTTAGCTCCTTTAAGTGCACTTCCTACCGGTGACTCGTTAGAAATTTTACCCTCAAGGCTGTTTGCTTCTGTAGCACCGACAAGCCTGTAAATTATTTCTTCATCATATTCCATGTCTAAAAGTGTAAAAGTAGAGCCAAGATTTACAGTACCTTTTTCTGCATCTTCCTCTAAGAATACTTCTGCATTTTTAAGTATCTTTTCTAACTCTTCTATTCTCGCCTCTATATCACGCTGCTCATCTTTTGCCGCATCATACTCGGCATTTTCTGAAAGATCTCCCTGCTCGCGTGCTTCCTTAATTTTCCCTGCTATCTCACGCCTACGGTTTACTTTAAGGTCTTCCAATTCTTTTTCAAGTTCCTGAAGTCCTTCATAAGTCATTACATTCTTAGTCATAATACCCCCTACTTTACCCAAACTTAGATTTAGCTTTATATATGAACTAACAAAAAAGCACTCTTCAAGAGTGCTTTAATTGTAACTGGGCTAAAAGGATTCGAACCTTTGATGACGGAGTCAGAGTCCGTTGCCTTACCGCTTGGCGATAGCCCATTAACAACGATAGATAGTATACCACAGTCAATATAAATATGCAAGTACTTTTTTTAGTTTTTTTATTTTCAGAATATTTAGAATATTTTATCTGTATTATAATATCATTTCCTTTTTTTCTTAGCCTTAGGAGATCTTTTAGCTTTTACTTTACTGTCCGGACAACTACTTCCATCTTTATAATTTATCCTTATACCCGGCTGTACATTATAACAATATATATTAAAAGATACCCCTTCACCGTTATCTTCCAGTGATTTCGCCTCCATTTGTACTCCACGAGCCACTAAATCATTCCCTTTAAATACAGGTTTTACCCTATACAGTACATGATTTCCTGTTTCCCTTATATAGTTTGCAACTTGATTCTCAAAAGGCAACATCCCTTCTACATTCAGATATCTTGTACCCGTAATCAGATTTTTCTCATTTGCATTTTCTCCTGCCAGCTGATAAGCAATTAAATGACAGCGATTATATAAATATTTATCTTTGATTATTTTTTCATACTTAACCGTATGCCACCCGCTCGGTTTCACTTGACCAATGGACTCTCTTGCTTTAACAGGCATCAGCTCCTTACCCACATTGGCGAATGCCGTACCGCATCTTCCATATTTGTCTAATTCACTATATTCTTCTATTATTTCCTTATCTTTATCAGAAAATGACGGTACATTTCCATTTATTTTTACAAAAGGAACACCAGAATATTCCGGTATTTTATCAAGATTAATCTTATTGTCATTATCTGCTTCCGTATAAGAGTGTATTCCTTCAAAATACTTTATAATATCAAAATCTTCAATTTTACTTCCGGCAAATATTAAACCAATAGCTGCACAAAAAACAAGAAGATTTCTTTTCATCTTTCTTAGACCTATCATTTAAACTATCTCCTAATATAAATTATACTTTTTCCAAACATTTGTTTGATTATAACACCTATTATATAATTTTACAAGTAGGAAATTTTATATATTTATTATAGTATTTACCGGTATTTTTTACAATCTTAGATTAGGGTATAAATGTATTTGTTACCCATTGATATAGGATTGCTATAACTTCACTTTTCAACATTTCCGGTTGCAACTACATCTACACCTGTTCCTGCACAATTCTTTATAATAACATCTCCTATTTTCACAGGTGCCATAATTTCAGCCTTTAATATATCTGCCATACAATCAAATATTTTATCCTTAGGTATATCTGTCTCTGTCTTTACTGAAACCCTAGCCAATCCACCTCCTTTAACTCTTACTGAGGAAGTTACTATTCTCCTTGGATCAGTTACTTCTTTCTTAGCATAGATTTCTCCACGCTTACAGGTATTCCCTGTTACTTTTATATCTCCATTTTCCATACATACTGTCATAGAACACCCCATCGGACAGGAAATACAGGTTAATTCTCTTTTTTCCATAACTACTCCTCCAGACAGACTTTTATAGCAGAAATGTTGGACAGATTTATAAGTTTGTCTTTATCCAATAAAATCTCTTCCATTTCACCCGGTGCAAGCACCTTCTTCTTTTTATGTATAATACATTTTTCTCCCGCATATACAGAGATAAATTTATCCTTATATACATCACTAACTCTAAAACGCACTTTCAGCTTCTCTCTCATAGCCATAACATTTATTTTTTGTGGAACAGTATACCTTACACCACCTTCAACCTTTATTTCTATATAATCTGATTTATCATTACTTCTATCTTTGTATCCTATACTTTCAAGTACATAGGCTGCTGCATTTTCACCCGCTATAGCTGCCTCTTCCGATACAAAATCAACCAAGTCATGAACATGTAAAACATTACCACAAGCAAAGATTCCTTCTACACTTGTAGTAAGTTTATCATCTACCAATGGTCCTCCTGTTATACTGCTAAGTTCCACTCCTGCCGATTTTGACAATTCATTTTCAGGAAGAAGACCTACTGATAAAAGTAAGGTATCACAGTCAAAATATTCCTCAGTACCGGAAATAGGCTTCCTGTCATCACCAACTTTCGCAATAGTTATTCCTGTCACCCTTTTTTTGCCATGAATTTTAACTACTGTATGGCTTAAATGAAGTGGAATATTAAAATCATCAAGACACTGGACTATATTTCTTTTAAGACCACCTGAATATGGTAAAAGTTCTGCTACAAGTTTTACCTTAGCTCCTTCCAGTGTCATTCTTCTTGCCATAATAAGCCCTATATCACCTGAACCTAGTATAACTATCTCTCTTCCCACCTGTTTACCTTCAATATTTATAAGGCGTTGTGCAGTACCTGCCGAATAAACTCCTGCCGGTCTGAAACCCGGTATATTAAGTGCTCCACGCGGTCTTTCTCTACATCCCATAGCTAAAATTACAGTTTTAGCCTTTACAACAATTAATCCGTCTTTTTCATTTACCGCAGTTATTTCAAGGTTTTCATTTATATTTAATACCATTGTTTCAAGCTTATAAGTTATCTTTTCTTCAATAACTTTATCTATATAGCGTGCTGCATATTCAGGTCCTGTAAGTTCCTCTTTAAATGTATGAAGTCCAAATCCGTTATGGATACACTGGTTGAGTATCCCGCCTAAACATACATCTCTCTCAAGAATAAGGATATTATTCGCACCTGCTTTTTTCGCCGATAAAGCCGCTGCAAGTCCTGCCGGACCTCCTCCTATTATAACTATATCCCTGTATTCCATTTATTTTTCCTCCCTAGGTACCAAAATTTCTGAACCCGGTACATTTTTGCATACATTTTCAAGTGGTATATTAATATACTCTGCAAGCAGTTCCATAGCCCTCTGAGTACAAAATCCCGCTTGACATCTGCCTGCTCCCTGTCTCACTCTTCTTTTAAGTCCATCTAATGAAGTGGCTCCCAAAGTTCTAGTAACAGCATCAATGATTTCTCCTTCACTTATTTCTTCACAGCGACATACTATTTTCCCGTATTCAGGTTTTTCTTTAATTAATTTTGATCTTTCATCTACTGAAAGCAAAGCCGCTTTTACAATTCCTTTCCTTTTTCTGTTCCAATCAAGTTTAATACCTGCTTTTTCCTTAGCTGCAATCTGTTCTGCAAGAAATTTACCAATAGCCGGTGCACTTGTAAGTCCCGGAGATTCAATACCGGCAGCATCAAAAAAACCTTTACAATCATCTACTTCACCTATAACAAAATCTCCACCCGCTTCTGCCGCACGAAGTCCGCTAAATGATGTAATTATCTGTCTAAAAGGTACATTTTTCACACTCTTTCCTGCCATTTCAAGCACATACTCAAGTTCATCGGCAGTAGTTTCATTCCCCTCTTTATCGTCTATTTCCGTAGCAGTAGGACCAAGCATAGGATTTCCATGTACGGTAGGCGTTACCAGTATACCTTTTCCCTTCTTTCCCGGAAGCTGAAAGACCGTATGTTTTACAAAACCACCTAACCCTTTATCAAACAAGCAGTAATCTCCCTTTCGAGGGTTTATTTTAAGCTTATTATTACTTACAAAATTGTGCATAACATCGGCATATACTCCTGCTGCATTTACTATATATTTAGCCTTTATTTCACCATTATTGGTTGAAACAATAAATCCCGTTTCATCTTTTTTAATATTTTCTACCTTAGTTAAAAAGTTAAATTCCACTCCGTTATCACAGGCATTTTCTGCCAAAGCTATTGTAAATCCGAATGGACATACTATCCCGCCTGTCGGTACAAGAAGGGCTGCTACCACTTTTTCCGACACTTCCGGTTCAATTTTCCTTACTTCCTCTCCCTCTATTATCTTAATTTCCTTAACTCCATTTTTTTCTCCTCTTTCAAGAAGTTCTGTAAGCTTATATCTGTCCCCCTCATCAAAACAAAGTACCAGCGAACCATTATTTTCAAATTCAAAATCCAATTCTTTTGCAAGCTCAGGTATCATCCTGCTGCCTTCAACATTGAATTTTGCTTTATTCGTACCCGGTTTTGCATCATAACCTGCATGCACTATTCCGCTATTAGCCTTAGATGTACCTGAACAGACATCCTCATCCTTTTCAAGCACAACCACAGAAAGTTCATACCTTGAAAGCTCTCTTGCTACAGCAGAACCTACTACCCCTGCCCCTATAACTGCTACATCATAATTTTTAACTGCATTTTCCATATCGTTCTCCTTTATATACGAAATGCTTTTCTGCCGCAATACACATTTTATAAAAAATTTTATTTAACGGATAATTAAAATAAATTACTTTATAAATAAAAAAGCACACCAAAATAGAAGATTTTTCTTCTTTTTTGATGTGCTCTCTTTATCCTCTGCACGCTTTATTTATCTGATAATTATAGTATACTATTTTAATATTAAATATGCAAGATAAAAAGAAAGCTTACATCAGATTTCTTTTTATCTGTTAAACAACATCTCTGTAAATCAAAATATCCCCTGCTTTAACTCTTATCTTATCTTCAGCCATAATCATTACTCCGTCTCTTAGAATAACAACTATATCTACTCCATATTTTTTCTCAAGTTCATTTATCAGTTTTCCTACATCATCACTCTTTTTTTCTATCGTTATACTGCTTGTAGTCTTATTTTTTACTTCATTAAGACGATTTCTCTGCATCTCAGTATAATTTTCTACAAAACCTGCCGAAATTATACCTGTAGGTATAGCTACCGAACCAACTCCCAAAAAAGTTATCACTACTCCCATGATTTTACCTACAACAGTTATCGGATAAATATCTCCATAACCCACAGTAAATATAGTAGACATACTCCACCATATACCTGAGAAAGCATTTTTAAAAGCATTCGGCTGTGCATCATGTTCCGCTCCATATATACAAAGTGAAGAAGCTAACATAAGTACAACTATGATAAATATCGAAGATACAATCTGATTTTTCTTTTCCAATAAAACTGAGGTTATTACATTAAAAGAATCATAATTTGTATTTAGTCTGAATAAATGAAATATTCGTACTACTCTAAGCATTCTAAAAGCTGCAAAACCATATAAAAAGAAGAAAGGCAGTATTGTAAATAAATCAATTATTCCCTCTGCCGAAATCATGAATTTAAGTTTTGCTTTCCATTTCCCTGTATTCATATAAATGTATTCTGCAGTCCAAATTCTAAGCAAGTATTCTATGCAAAACATAAATATAGTTATTGTTTCTATTATTTTAAAAATTCCGAAATATCTGCTTAGTTCTTCAAAAGTTCCAAGAAATAATACCGCAATATTAAGGATGATAGATACAACTATTACTAAATCTCCAATTCTGCTTGATATATCCTCCCTACTTCCAATTTGGATAATTTCAAATATTCGCTGTTTGACCGGTTTAGTTTTAAGCATTCTGCTCTCCTAATTTACTCTAAATTATTTACAAAAGTTATGATGTGAATAATTTGGGATTATTATTAATATTAAGTATATATAAAAATAAGAGCCTGCAAAGCAGCCTCCCTTTAATCTTTAAAATAATAAAGAGCGCGAGACGGGACTCGAACCCGCGACCCCAACCTTGGCAAGGTTGTACTCCACCAACTGAGCCACTCGCGCTTATTACAAGGAGTTTTAAGTTCTATACCTCACTTGCAGAAAAAAGTATAACATAATAAATCTCTTTCGTCAATAGACAATTAGTTTTAATTTTATAAATTGTTTGAATATTGTAAGAATTACATACAATGTATAAAATGTCCCACATACAGAACCAATAATTTTTCTATATGTGAGACAAAATTTATTACACAACTAATTTTTACAGTTACCCTATTCTAATGATTGAAGAAAAAGTTAAATGGATTTTCTTCTGAATTTCCTGAATTGCCATTTGAGCCTCCGAACGGTATTTCATAATAATTTCCCTCTTCATTATCTCCATTATTATCGCTATTTTCATTATTCCTATTGCCAAATTCTGATGAGTTTTCCGACCTTGTGTTACCGTCCTTAATTTCAGACCTGTTTCCTAAAGTCACCTGAACCTCTTTTTCTATATACTGACCATTGTCATACTGCATAATGGTAAGTTTAACTACTGTTCCCGCCTTAATAGCAGCAAGTTTTGCCTGAAGTTCAGCCATAGTTTTAATAACAGTTCCGTTAAAACCTGTAATTATGTTACCCATTTTAAGACCTGCTTTATCTGCCGGACTAGTCTTAGTTGTATCAGTTATATATACACCGATTGGTATTCCATAAATTTGATTATAATTCTTAGTTACATCCCTTCCCATAATTCCAAGATAAGACTGTTCATTTTCAGCAATTTCTTCTCTGTTCATAAGGTCATTTATTATGGGAAGTGCTGTAGAAATAGGAATTGCAAATCCCATTCCTTCTATCTTTTCTCCTGCATATTTAGCAGAATTTATGCCGATAACTTCACCTTTTGCATTAAGAAGTGCTCCACCTGAATTACCTTGATTAATAGCCGCATCAGTCTGAATAAACTTCATAGTAAAATCTTCACCGGCTATTTCTCTGTTAAGCGCACTTACATAACCAACTGTAGTGGACTGACCATATCCAAGTGAATTGCCGATTGCAATTACCATTTGCCCAACTTTAAGTTTTGATGAATCACCAACTGTAGCTATTTTAATTTTTGACAAAGTCTCCTTTTTTATGTCTGACATTTTAACTGACAGCACAGAAAGATCTGCTCCGGAATCAGCTCCCTTTATAGTTGCTTCTGCTGTAGTTTCATCATTAAAAGTAACTGTAATTTTTTGATTTCTAGCATTAGTCTCAGCCTTAGTTACATGATTATTACTTACTATAAGAACTTCCTCATCATTTTGACCTATAATTATTCCCGAACCGCTTCCACCACTTTGACTTTTATGATGCTGCCCAAAAAAATCAGTTGTAACTGTATCATATACATTATTGATGGAAACTATTGAAGGCATTACATTCTCAACAACTCCTGATACATCTGAATTTGTAGCTGCTATACCATTTCCGTTATCAGATGTGGTTGCAAGAGTCACTGTATTCTTGGTTTCTTTTTTTTCTGCTATATCTGTTTTATCTGTTGCCTGATTAAGTACTTCCTGCTTAGCTGAAAGCATATTCCCAAGATAAACTCCTCCTCCTGCAGAACTACCTATTAAAAGTGATACTATAAGTACAAGAGCTAAAGAATTGCTTTTCTTTCTTTTCTTGTAATTATTATCTCCATTTTGCTCTGAATTATTCACAACTTCTTCATTTACCGGATAATTTCCATAATATCCATTATTTGTTTCCTGTGTGTTATCATTTTCATTAAATCCATTATAATTATCCATATTCCGCCTCCTTAAATTACATAATCAGATTATCAGTAATGGCATAACCTATAAAGCAGTCGCTTCATTTGTTATGCCATTATAATAGTTTTAATTTGTGTTGACTTTGTGAAGTACTTTTGAACTAACTGTGATTTCTAATTAAGCTCCAAATTCTCCGAAATATAATAATTCCAGCCACGCTTTTCACAATAATCCGCTATCTTATCCTCTAACTCATCATCTTTATTATCCTCCACTATGTATTCGGTCAGATAAATATGAATTCCTTTTTTAGAAAGTTTTTTGAGGTATTTTAGATAATACCCGGTTATTTCTTTACCCTTCTTTTTATTTTCAACCAGTGTTGTAAACACACCTTCCTGATTGACTCCGTCAGCTATTTTTTTTAAGTCTTTATTTTCTTTTAAATACTTACTTACAAATACATCCCCGCCATTTATAATTAGCTTTGTGTTCAGTTTTCTAATATCTTTTAAAATCTTCACAAGTCCATTATAGATGCGTGACTCCTTGTACTCATAATATACATCCGCATTATCTATAAAAAATCCGTCCACACCTTTATTCTTAAATTCTTTTGCACGCTTTAACATAAGTTTCTGCCAAGACTTAGCCGAAACATCTACCCATTCTTCACCTTCCCAGCCGTCATATTTAGAAAGTGCTAAGTGCTTGTAAGCTTTATAGTAACTTCTATAATCTTCTAAAGAACCTATACTCAAATAAGTATATACTGTTTTTCCAGCCTTTTTAAGTTTCTTAATATCTTCTTTGGTAAAATGCTCTGCATCAATAACTACTGTTTGATAGTCTTTAAGCTTATCAATATCTTTCCTGCCTATTCCTATAAATACTCCATAGCGTTCATCATAATCATAGGTCTTTGCCTTAGTCTTAATTATAAAGGCAAAAACTACAAGAAAGATGATTGCAGGAACAATTACTATAGCAATTGCAATCTGTCTAAGCTTCTTTATCTGCATTTTTACTTCTAATTCTTTTTCTTTATCATTCATTTCTTTCATTGACACATTCTCCTTTATTTTTTCTTATCCTCAGAAAGATCCGGTGGATTGAATACCTCTACCTGACTTGGTGAATACAATGAGAAATAATACACTTCATCAGTTCCGAATTCTCTGAAAAATACCTTGTCATCAATTATATTTATGCTATTATAATCTCCCTTTTTTACTACCGTCTTTTCAAGGGTAGATATATTCATCATTTCAAGCCTGTTATTTTTGCCGTCATCAACCTGATAAACTATATATTGTTCATCCAGAGTTACATTATAAAATGAACATTTCTCTTCAACTAAAATTGTCGGATTCTGTCCATACTCATCTATTTTAGCTATATTATAATTCTTTGAAAGCGAAATAAAATAAATATTCCCTCCGATAAGTACCGGCTGATAGCAATTACCCTTGTAAATAACAATCTTTTGCTTAGATACCGGATCAAAAGAATATATATAATGATCTCCCTCTGCTCCTCCATAATATATCTTACTGCTTGTAAGTGTGCCGGGTACAATTTTTTCTTCCAGTAAAAGCTCTTCATTTTTGCCGTCCAAACCGGAGCAGTAAAGGTTCATATTTCCGTCTTTCTCATGTCTTTGATAATACACTTTATTTCCTATAAGCCCGACCGCACCTACATCATAGGCATAGATTCCTCCTATTGAATGGCTGCCTTTTTTAGCTATTCTATATATACCTGAATAAGAAAATTGTAATACGCGTTTTACTGTATCGTTTCTTGTGTAATTAAGTCTAGAATAAACAATATAATTAGAAGTATTATTTATATACCCCGCTGTATCTTCCTGTAAATATTCAAAATTATTCAACTCCTTTGACATTGAGTAAAGTGAGCCCTTGTCTTTCAGATTGCTGAAATAAATCTTTTCTTCATCTGCACAGAAAAGTCCCCCATTATACAGGTTGCAAGCCGTATTGCCTACTGCACCCTCAGTATTTGGTACTACCCTGCCCGAAAACTTCGCTATGACAAATACCAAAACAAAAACTACTGCTATTAAAACAAGCATAATATTGTTTTTCCAACCACCGGCTCTTTTCTTTTGCATCCGAAACCTCCCTGTTATTTTCTATAATAATTATACTTGCCTTTTCCTTCTATTTCAATATAATAAAGATGTTATTAATAAAAGTTTTATAAAAAAATTGGGATTTCTGAAAGGATAAAAATGGTAGATTTAAGTATAATCAGAACCAAGATTGACGAAATAGATAAACAGATTATTACACTATTTAACAAAAGAATGAAACTTGCAGATGATGTCGCAAACTATAAAATAGCCACAGGTAAACCTGTTTATGATCCTGTTAGAGAAAAAGAAAAACTTGAAATTATAGAAAGCTTTGGAAATGATAATTTTGAAAAAAACGCACTTAGAGAGTTATTTTCTCAAATCATGTCAATCAGCCGTAAATACCAATATAGAAAAATAGCTAACATAACCAAAACTTCTCCCGCTATTACTACATATCCATCTGATAATATCGGATTCTTTGGTGGAAACGGTACCTATACTGAAAGAGCAATGAAGGATTTTTTTGGAGATGATACCAAAGCAAAGACTTTTGACAGTTTTAAAAAAGTTTGTGAAGCTGTAGGAAACGGTAATATCGAATATGGTGTACTTCCCATAGAAAACTCTACTACCGGAAGTATATCGGATATATATGATTTACTTATGGAATACAAAGTACATATCCTCGGTGAAGCAATAGAGCCTATAGATCATGCTCTCCTTGGCTTACCGGAAGCAAGTTTAGAAAATATAACCGAAGTTTACAGCCATCCGCAGCCACTGCTTCAGTGTTCAAACTTCTTAAATAACTACCCTGACTGGAATACCTTTGCCTATGAGAGCACAGCCAAAAGTGCATTTAAGGTTAAAAATGACGGTAAGCCGGAACAGGCTGCAATAGCAAGCAAGGCAAATGCAGAATTTTACGGACTTGAGGTTCTTGCTGAAAATATTGCAAATGATACACTTAATGCAACCCGCTTTATAGTGATAGGAAAAGGGGATAACTACCTTGAAAATGCTGATAAAATCAGCATTAGCTTTGAAATACCCCATAAGACAGGCTCGCTTTACAGCATCCTTTCCAATTTTATCTACAACAATATCAATATGACAAATATAGAATCCAGACCAATACCTAAAAGGCGTTGGCAATACCGTTTCTTTGTGGATTTTGACGGAAACTTAAACGATGCAGGTGTCATAAATGCGATCACCGGACTAAAGGCTGAAGCTGACAGTTTTACTTTGCTCGGTAACTATGTTGGAACTGATAAGAAATAAGTGTATTAAAGGCAGAACCTAATGTTAGATTCTGCCTTTTAATTTTAAAATAATTTTATAAACTTTTCTTTGGTATGAACTCAATTTTTAATATCATATCCATACCATCTGCTAGTCTTTTCAATAAATTTATAGTTGGATTTCTTGTTCCATTTTCTAGTTTACTAATATCTGCCTGATTAATTCCTGTTTTTTCTGAAAGCTGTTTTTGTGTTAGATTTTGAGTAGTTCTTGCATCTATTATAGCTCTTATTACATCAAATTCAGGTTGAAGGTTATTATATTCTGTTTTAAACTCTGGATCTTTCATTTGTTCATCAAAAAAATCATCAAATTTTCTCATTTTTATCAATCCTTTCCAAATAGTCACTTCGATATTTTTTTGCCTTATCTATCTCCATCATCCAAATACTTACTATATGGTTCTCTCAATCTATTACCTTTTTCTTGAAGAATCTTAATTATTCCAAGCAACTTAGCTCTCATTTTTACATCTAACATCTTCAAAAATTCTTCCACGGGAACATTTCCATTTTCTGTTTCATAAAATTCAACTATAAATTTTTCCATTTTTTCCTTCATAAACATTATATGGAATATATACCATATTGTCAATATAAGTTATACTATCTACAACTTCACTCCTGCCCCGCTTAGTTCAATACTTCTTTTTACAAGCACATTCAAGGCATCAACAGTATTTATACATTCAGGAATATCGAGGAGGCTTAGCTCTGTACAGGCTATAATTCCAAAAGTTTCATCATCACAATACCTGTTTAAAATATCCGTAAACTGCTTATTGTTCAGGTTATTAGTTTCCTTTATGTTATATATTATGTCCATTACAGCCTGTTTATCCGTTTCAGAAACTTCTTTAACTTCAAGTCCGTAGTCCTTCGCATATTTATCATATACCTTAGAGTTAAGAGTGCCGAGAGTGCCGAAAACAGAGATTTTCTTCACTCCACTTTTCTTTACTTCAAAGATAGTCTCTTCAATCATATTTATAATTTTTAATCCTGTAAACTTACTAAACTCATCATAAAAATAATGACTTGTATTGCAAGGAATGGCAACTGCCTCTACTCCAATATTTTCAAGGATAACTAAATCTTTCTTTATAGCCTCTAAAAATTCATTCTTTCTGTTTTCAATAACGCATTTTGTTCTGTCCGGCATGGTTGCATGATTTAATACTATCATATCAATATGTTCATTATCACATTTAGCCTCTGTATTTAGTACAACTCTTTGATAAAAATTAACAGTGGCTAAAGGTCCCATACCTCCGATAACTCCTAATTTATACACTATTTCCTCCTAAATATTTTCTTAAAAGCTTTGCCAAGCAAACGCTTATTAAAGAAAAACCATGGACCCATATCATCTATAGCAAATATTGCAGGAGCCCATTTTCTTGAAAATGAAATACCTAAAGACTTTAAGATGCCTACCTGCCCTGTCTTTTTATATCTAAGGATTGCAACCATATCTTCAAATCCGTAAATAAATGCGTAATTAGTATCATAGTTTAGGAATTTAGTATCACTTTCTTTCAGATTTCCTGTAAGATCAAGATAAGCAATATAAGGCATATTTATACCACATTTATATATCATGTTATTAAAGTTTGTAGTTCTTGCATTTATTTCTATCAGGTAAATCTCTCCTGTCTTTTCATGCCTTTTAAACTCTATTTCTCCAAAGCCCCTGTATCCAATATTCTCAAGGAAAGGTTTTGAAATCTCTACAAGTTTAGGATTGTATTTCTGAATAGTAAATACCGAAGCACCGAAATTAATAGGCCACTGACGCTGTTTCTGTGCAGTCAGATAGTGGGTAGTTTTTCCGTTTCTTGCGATATAATAATCATAGGTAAGCATACAGTCATCAAATCCCGGCACTATTTCCTGAACAAAGATTTCTATATCATTGTCCCTAGCCTTCTTTATGCCTGCTTCCATTTCTTCAAGGTTCTTGCAAATGAAAACCTTGTTTCTAAATACCTTGGTAAATTTTACAGTATCAAAAGGCTTGATTATACAAGGGAAACCTACTTCATTTTTTACCCTCTCTATTAAGTTTTCATCATTGACACTGATTGTTGCAGGTATTTTCACTCCGTTTTCAAGTGCGATATCATGTAAGGTCCACTTGTCAAGAAGCTTTGAGTTAAGCCCTTTAGCCTGACTGATTAAATAATATTTTTCAAGTTCATCATAGTATTTATCTATAAATTCAACATATTTATCATGGGTTGGAAGAAGCACAGGTTTTTCTGCCTGTTTTTTTCCATACTCAATAAGCCCTGTAAACGCCTCTTCGCCAAACTTATTCAGATTATCTATTTTTAAAAATTCAGATATAAACTTAGACTTTGCACCATAAGCATTTTTTAAATCATAATCACAGGCTACGACATGAACTCCCTCTCGTCCTAAACATCTTATTATACTAAGTCCTATATAATAATTACATCCTAAAACTACTGCCTTATTCATTACGCTTTCCCCTTAAATCTAATCAAATCTGTTCCAAATTAAGGTTTATTCCTTATATAACCTGTAAAACTTATGCCGTCTGTGTAGCAAAGTAAATTTCATACCATTTTAAGAAGGTAAAAATGGTATAAATCTTACGACCGTTGTTGGCTATATTATTAAAATGGTCATCTAAAAGCGAATTTATCTTCTCTTTATCAAAAAACTCACTTACAAAGTCTTTATTAAAAATTTCTTTTACAATCTTATAGTACTTTTCTTCTCTTATCCACACAACAAACGGAACAACAAAGCCTAACTTCCTACGCTTTGCCCAGTCCTCGGGAAGTTTATTCTTAGCTGCCTTTCTGAAGGCATACTTTGTTATCTCATTGTGTACTTTATGTTTTACCGGAATTGTCCTTGCAAGCTCCCACATCTTCTTATCAAGGAGAGGAACTCTAAGCTCTATGGAATTTGCCATAGTCATCTTGTCCGCCTTCAACAGAATATCCTCAACTATCCATAGTTTCATATCAAGGTACAGTCTTTTTGAAGTATCATCCATATACTTAACTTCGTCATAATATTTCTTGGTCAAATCCCTAGAAGTCTCGGTATTTTTGTACTTTGAAGTTACAAGCAAATTTGCCTGTTCATCCGACATTATTTCAGCCGGTCCTATGTACCTATCCTCAACTTTCTGACCATATTTCATTATTATTGTTTTCCCGCTGAAATGCTTTCTATCCTTGTATTTTTTATATAATTTGTTTCTCAAGCCAAATGGCAGTTTTCTATACATTCTCTGCGGAAGTGCATCTGCATATTCATTATATCCTGCAAACAATTCGTCCGCCCCTTCTCCGGAAAGTACAACCTTTACCTGCTCGGAAGCAAGTTTTGATAAAAAATATAACGGCACAGAAGAAAGATTCGCATGTGGTTCATCCGAATAATACTGTACCTTATTTATTCCCTCAAAAAATTCATCAGGCGTAATGAGTTTTGAGTAGTTATTTATACCAAGACTGTCTGAAAGCTCCTTTGCATACACAGTTTCATTAAAGCCCTTATTATCAAAACCTACAGAGAATGTCTTATCAGGAAGTGCGGTTGCAACCACATAGCTTGAATCAACACCGCCTGAAAGGAAGGAGCCTACCTCTACATCGCTGATTTTATGATATTTAACCGACTCCTCAACCTCTTTTTCAATCTTGCCCACAGCTTCGTCAAAGGTCATATTCTCATAATCAAGGGTTAGATTATAATAGGTTTTTATCTCTATTTTTCCGTTTTCGTATATATAATAATGTCCCGGTCTTAACTTTTTTACACCCTTAAAAAAGGTTTCTTCTAAAGGATTGTATTGAAAAACCAAATAGTGCTTTAATGCTTTTTCATTTACTTCTTTTTTAAACTTAGGGTATTTTAAGAAAGCCTTAATCTCTGAAGCAAATAGAAAATCTCCCTCTGTCATAGCATAATAATAAGGCTTAATTCCAAAATGATCTCTTGCTCCGAACAACTTCTCTTTTTTGCTGTCCCAAATGGTAAAAGCAAACATTCCGCGAAGCTTAGCTAAAATCCCTTCTTCGCCGTATTCCTCGTAACCATGTAAAATAACTTCAGTGTCCGTATGTGTCTTAAATTTGTAACCCTTAGCTACCAGCTCTTCTCTTATTTCCTGATAATTATAAATCTCTCCGTTGAAGATTATGGCTATATCTTCCGCTTCATTTAAGATTGGCTGAGAGCCTTCTTTAAGGTCAATTATACTAAGCCTTCTAAAGCCTAAGTTTACATCTTTGTTAAAATAATAGCCGTCACTGTCAGGTCCACGATGAACAATCTGATTATTCATATCTTTTATTACATTTTTATCTTTTACATTTTTACTGCAAAACCCTACAAATCCACACATACCTTCTCCTTAAATCTTTCCAAGAATCTCTTTTACCGTTTCTATCTCACTGTAAGGCAGGTACTCACTACCTATTACCTGATAAGGTTCAGCCCCCTTACCTGCAAGTAAAACTATATCATTTTCACCTGCAATACTAAACGCATATTCAATAGCTTTTTTTCTATCTTCAATAACCGTATAATTAGTTTTGGCACAATCTGCAATCAAGCCTTCTACTATATGTTCTACAGACTCATTTCTTGGATTATCCGCAGTAAATACAACCTCATCCGAATTTTCCAAGGCAATCTTTCCTAAAGCGGGACGCATACTGGAGTCTCTGTTGCCTCCACTATGCCCTATCAGTGTTATTATCCTGTTATGCGAAATCTTACTTAAAGTTTCAAGCACATTCATAAGACCGTCAGGTGTATGGGCAAAGTCAATTATTATCTTGTAACTTTTATCGGTGTTAACTGTTTCCATTCTTCCGCTGACACCTGAAAAACTTTTTAAGCTTTCTATGGCTTCTGAAATTGCAATTCCTTTAGCAAAAGCCGTACAGATTGCAGCAAGTACATTGTATACATTGAATAAGCCGACTAAATTAGTCTCTACCTTATATACATCTCCTAAAAAATGCAAATCAAACTTCATTTTCCAGTCATCAAATAAAATTTCATCAGCATAAAAATCAGCAGTTTTATCATTTATACCATAGGTAATGACTTCTGCCGGTGTATGTGCCTTATATTCCTTAGAATACTTATCATCAATATTTAATATAGCTGTTTTTAATTTAGCGTTTTTAAGATTATGACCTAATTGTGTGAACAAAAGTTCTTTAGTATGAGCATAGTTTTCCATAGTCTTATGTAAGTCCAAATGCTCATGTGATAGATTGGTAAATACAGCACAGTCAAAATCACAGCCTAAAACCCTATCTAAAGCCAAGGCATGAGAAGAAACTTCCATTATGCATGTATCACATTTCTCAACTGCCATTTGCTTTAAAAGCCCCTGCAAAGTGGCTGAAATAGGTGTTGTATTTTTAGTCGGAATTATTTTTTTTCCTATCTTATGGTGAATAGTTCCAATCAATCCGGTTTTAAGATTTACCGTTTCAAAAATATGATTAATCAGATAACTTGTAGTAGTTTTGCCGTTAGTTCCGGTTATACCGACCATAAATAACTTTTTACTCGGTTCTCCATACAATACATTTGATAAAAGCCCCATAACTTTTAATGTATCTTTTACATAGACAACGGGTACATCTCCTGCCTTATCCGCTATATTCTTTGAAGCGATAAATATTTTTGCACCATTATTTTTTGCATTTTCTACAAATAAATGTCCGTCTGCCTGACTTCCTTCTATGCAGATAAAGGCAGCACCATTCTTTATAGCCCTGCTGTCCTCAGAAATATATTCTATATCAATATTCTCTATATCTCCACAAATTTTCTTTACTTTTATATAAGACAATAGTTCCCCTGCTAACATGTTAAACTCCTAAGCCTATTCTTTATCTGATATAGTGTAAATCATTTGTTTCTATTTGTCTAGTACTTAACTTCCCCCATTATGTCCTCATACATAATACACAACATTTTTTCCAATACTTTGGTTTCCTCTTTTGTAAAGCGATTTTCCATTTTATTTATAACTTCTTTAAGATATTGATAACTAATATTATAATAGTCAATATATTTTTTAGTTACTTCCAAATAATATATCCTTTTATCCTCTTCTGATTGTACTTTATTAAGATAACCTTTTTTTACAAGATTATTTATCTTGTCTGCCGCATTTGCCGAAGAAAGACTTGTAAAGCTTGCAAACTCACTTACTGTCGGCTTTCCCAAAGCATGGATAATCTCCATACAAAAAGTTTCCACAGTAGTAAGTGTCGCCTCTCTGTTTCTCCATTTCTTAAACACTTCTTTATAAAAATGCATTTTAAATTTTGTATATACCTTATTAAAGGAGTCATATAGCATTTTCCTACCCACCTCCTGATTTTAACAAAAGTATACCAGTTCTATCTTTCTATTGCAAATGTAAGTTCTGCCTCTGCTGCAACTTCGCCATCCACAAAAGCTGTAGCAGAGCCGATACCTACACTTCCCTTTCTTTTTACAATCTCGCAGTGAAGCTCAAGTACATCTCCCGGTACAACCTGTTTCCTAAATCTTGCTGACTTAACTCCTCCAAAGAATACAAGTTTCCCTTTGTTTTCTTCTTCTGAAAGTAAAGCCACAGCCCCTGTCTGTGCAAGAGCCTCAAGTATAAGTACTCCCGGCATAATAGGATTTTTCGGAAAATGCCCTAAAAAGTGCATTTCGTTAGCCGATACATTCTTCCTGCCGACTGCCTTTACACCTTTCTCAAGCTCAGTTATCTTATCTACTAATAAAAACGGATATCTATGTGGAAGTATTTCCATTATTTCACGAGAATTTAACTCCATTTAAGCCTCCTCATATTTCTTAAACACAACAGTGGCATTATGTCCGCCAAAACCCAAAGAATTAGACATAGCTACCTTGATTTCTTTATTTCTTCCTTCATTTGGAACTATGTCAAGGTCACACTCCTCGTCCTTTTCCCTGTAGTTTATGGTAGCGGGTACAAAGCCCTCTTTTAAGCCAAGTACTGTTATTATACCCTCAATTGCTCCGGCAGCTCCGAGCATATGTCCTGTCATAGACTTGGTAGAACTTACCATAAGCTTATCTGCATCTGCTCCAAAAGCAAGTCTTATAGCCCTTGTTTCGCATTTGTCATTAAGTGTGGTTGAGGTTCCATGTGCATTTATATAATCTACATCCGATGTGCAAAGACCTGCATCGTTAAGAGCCATCTTAAAGCAGGCTGCCGCTATACTTCCGTCTTCTATCGGAGCTGTAATATGGCTTGCATCACAGGTAGCACCATAGCCTGCTATCTCCGCATATATCTTGGCACCTCTTTTTAAGGCATGGGAAAGTTCCTCTAAAATAAACACTCCTCCGCCTTCTCCCATAACAAATCCGTTTCTTTCTTTATCAAACGGAATGGAGGCTCTGTCAGGCTCTTTAGATTTACTAAGTGCATTCATAGAAGCAAAACCGCCTATTCCAAGCTCTGTTATTGCAGCCTCACTTCCTCCACAAATCATAAGCTCCGCATATCCATCTCTTATATACCTAAACGCATCTCCTATTGCATTGGTTGAACTTGCACAAGCCGTAACAGGTGAGGTACACATACTATGAAGCCCGAAAGTTATTGCAATCTGTCCTGCTGACATATTTGCTATTATCATAGGTATGAAAAAAGGTGAAATCTTCTCAAAATTTCCCTTTTCATATCCTTTTATGGTTTCCTTTTCTATTGTATTAATACCACCGATACCGCTTGAAAATATTACTCCAAACCTGTTTCTATCTACATTTTCAAGTTCTATACCGCTGTCAGCCATAGCTTCCTTAGCCGCTACAAGGGCAAACTGTGTTACCCTGTCCATTCTTCTAACTTCTTTTTTATCCAAGAAGTCCTCCGGATTAAAGTCTTTTACTTCTCCTGCAAGGCTTATTTTCTTATCTGTAGCATCAAAATGTGTAATATCTGCAATCCCGCATTTTCCTGATTTTACTGACTGCCACATACTTTTTATGTTATTTCCTATAGGTGTAACTGCTCCAAGACCTGTAACTACAACCCTTCTCATATACTCATACCTCCATCTGCACAGATTACCTGACCTGTGATATAATTACTATCTTTTCCTGCTAAAAATGAAACCACTGAAGCTATATCCTCAGGTTTTCCCATTTCCTTAAAAGGAATACCGTTAATAACCGCTTCTTTTGCCTTATCAGGCATCGCTTTTGTCATATCTGTTTCTATCATACCGGGAGCAACCGCATTTACATTTATTCTTCTGCCTGCAAGCTCTCTTGCAAGTGACTTTGTCATTCCTATAACTCCCGCCTTTGTAGCCGAATAATTCACCTGTCCCGCATTACCCATAACCCCGACTACGCTGCTTATATTAACTATCTTTCCGGACTTTTGTTTAAGCATTATTTTAGATGCTTCACGCATCATATAAAAACTGCCTTTTAAGTTTACATCTAAAACTGCATCAAGGTCTTCGTCTTTCATCTTCATAAGCAGACCGTCTTTAGTAATTCCTGCATTATTTACAAGCACATCCACACTGCCAAACTCAGACTGAACTTCTTCTGTCCACTCTTTGCAAGCTGTGCTGTCTGCTACATCTACCTTATAGGACTTAACCTTTACTCCTGCACTTTCACAAAGTTTTACTGTTTCTTTTGCAAGTTCAGGATTACTGTTATAGCTAAATGCTATGTTGAAACCGTCTTTTGCAAGTCTTACACAGATTGCTTTACCTATACCCTTGCTTCCCCCTGTTACTATGGCTGTTTTATTCATAAATTCTCCTTTACTTTTTCCAAATCTTCTTTATTCTGAATAGTAATAATATCTACCTTCGCACCCAATGCCGCTGCTGTCTTTTTTACGAAGCCTGAAAGTACATTACCCGGTCCTATCTCTATAAAGCTGTCAAAACCTTCATTTATCATAGTTTTTACACAGTCTTCAAAATGGATTGCACTTTGAGCCTGAGCCGCCATAATCTCTTTTAAGTTATCACCCTTTTTATAAAGCTTACCTGTCAGATTAAGTGCTAAAGGAATCTTAGGCTCATTAAAATTCATTTTTTCAAAATAAGCAGCTAACTTATCTCCTGCCTCTTTAAGAAACTTTGTATGAAACGGAGCTGTTACATTCAGTCTTATACACCTCTTTGCACCTACTTCTTTCAGTTTTTCTTCTGCTTTGATTACAGCAGTTTCTTCTCCACAGATTACATACTGTCCTGCACAATTATAGTTTGTAACTTCTACAAAACCTTCTGTTTCTTTACAGATTTCTTCAATCTTTTCCACTTCTAAACCAAGCACAGCACTCATTATGGCGGACTTTCCTCTTGCCGCTTCTTCCATAGCCTTTCCTCTAAAAGCCGTTACTGCAATATAATCAGATAAGTCAAATACTCCTGCTGCATATAATGCACCATATTCACCAAGGCTTAATCCCAATGCTCCTGCAGGCTTTATTCCTTTTTCTTTAAGCACTTCTGTAACTCCTGCTGCAAAAGCCGACATACAAGGCTGTGTAAATCTTGTCTTTGCAAGTTCGACATTATCACCTGTAAACATAAGATCCACAATGTCAAAGTCAAGTTTTATATCATCAAGTATTTTCTTAAAAATAGGATAAGCCATATATAAATCAGCACCCATTCCTACTTTTTGGCTGCCCTGTCCTGCATATAAAAAACAAATTTTGCCCATTATTTATCCTTTCAAAACTTCATACTGTTAAACCAAATTTTATTTTATACTTCTAACTCTAATTTATATCAAACTTTTTCTACTGTTGTAGATTATAAATAACTTCTTTGTATTCTTTATCCATCGACTCAAAAATTTCACTAAGAGTTCTGATTTCAGTAAGACCGCCGGCTACTTGTCCCGCCATAAGTGAACCGTTCTTTACATCGCCGTCAAACACAGCTTTTCTAAGTGCACCAAGGGTAAAATGTTCAAGCTCCATCTTATCCTTGCCTTCTTTTTCAAGTCTTACATACTCTCTGGACATTTCATTTTTAAGGATTCTTACCGGTGTTCCTGCTATTCTTCCTGTAACCACACTGTCATTATCTCTTGCATTTATAACCGCATTTTTATAATTCTCATGAATAGGGCATTCCTTAGATACCAAAAGGCAGGTTCCAAGCTGCACCCCGCTTGCTCCGAGTGCATAAACAGCTGCAAGCTGACGACCTCCCGCTATACCACCGGCAGCAATCACAGGTATACTTACTGTATCCACTACCCTAGGCACAAGAGCCATGGTTGTCATCTCTCCTACATGACCTCCGCTTTCGGTTCCTTCTGCTATAATAGCATCCGCTCCCATATCTTCAAGTCTTTTAGCGAGCATTGGGCTTGCCACAACAGGCATTACAAAAACTCCGTTATCCTTCCAGTCTTTCATATATTTCTTAGGCATACCTGCACCTGTAGTAACTATCTTTACTTCTTCTTCAAGCACTACCGCTGCAAGTTCATCTATCTGAGGATGCATAAGCATAAGGTTGACACCGAATTTACCCTTAGTAAGCTCTCTGCATCTTCTTATATTTTCACGCAACATCTCAGGATTCATACCACCTGAACCTATAAGACCAAGTCCGCCTGCTTCTGTCACTGCCGCAGCAAATTCTCCTGTAGCAACATTAGCCATACCCCCTTGTATAAACGGGTACTTAATTCCTAAAATCTCGTTTAGTTTCTTCATAGCCTTCCTTTCCTAGCTCTGAATTTATTTTGTTAAATATTTATCAAATTTCAAATACTCCTGCACTCCAAGTAAGTCCTGCACCAAAGCCCACACAGACTATCTTCATTCCTTTCTTTAACTTTCCGCTTTCAAATAAGTCATCAAGTGCAAGCCCTACACTCGCTGCCGAAGTGTTCGCATATTCTCCTACATTTTGATAAAATTTATCTTCCTCTCCTTCATAATTTCTCTTTACAAATTCAATAATTCTTGCATTTGCCTGATGGCAGACCACATAATCTATATCACTCATATCAAGTCCTGCCCGACAAAGCACTTCGTCTATACTTTGTTTTATAACTTTTACGGCAAACTTAAATACCGACTGCCCCTTCATTTTTAAGAAACTGTCCTTTGAGCCTACACCGCCACAAATTAAATCTTCATCATTTCCATCAGAATATGAGAGGATACAGGATACACCTTCCTTATCTTCAAGCTTTACTAAAGCTGCCGCTGCTCCGTCTCCAAAGAGTACGCAAGTGCTTCTGTCACTAAAATCAAGTATTTTGGACATTTCTTCACTTCCAATTACCAAGGCATATTTACCCTGCATTTCATTTAACAGGGCTTTCGCATTCTGCAAGGCATACATAAAGCCGCTACAGGCAGCACTTAAATCATAAGCCATAACATTTCCTTTAAGTCCTAATGCTTTCCCGACCATACAGGCTGCGCTTGGAAAAGCATAATCACTGCTTGTGGTTGCAACTATAATAATTCCTATTTTTGGGGGACTGAATTCACTATCTCTTTCAAGCCCTCTGTTTACCGCCTCTTTAGCCGCTTCTACAGCCAGACTGTTACAGCTTTCTTCTTCACAATAATATCTTTTTTTAATTCCTGTTCTTGTTTCTATCCATTCATCAGAAGTATCTACTATCTTAGATATATCCTCATTTGTAACTAATTTTTTAGGCAAAGCCTTACCTGTTGCCACAAATTTAAGTATTCCCAAGTTCACCTCCGTCTAAGCCTTTACAGCTCTTTTCTTCTTATCTATTTCTCTAAACTTTTTATATCTGTTCTTTACAATACTGTCAGCCTTTTGTTTTCTAAGTTCTGTAAGTTCTTTATAAATCATCTCATCCATATTTATAATAAGCTTAGTTCCTTCTTTAATTATTCCATCTATGATGCCATAGTCAAGAAGCTCACCTGCTGTCAGTTTCATAAGCTTAGCCGCTTCATCCGCCTTCTTACTGTCCTTCCAAAGTATGGAAGCAAAACCCTCAGGAGAAAGTATGGAGTATACTGCATTTTCAAGCATTAATACCCTGTCTGCAACAGCAATTCCCAAAGCTCCTCCACTACTGCCTTCACCTGTAATGACTGATATTATAGGAACTTTAAGTCCACTCATAAGTGCAAGATTTTGTGCTATTGCATTTGCCTGTCCGTTTGTTTCTGCCATAAGTCCCGGATAAGCTCCCGGAGTATCCACAACGGTAATTATAGGTCTGCTGAATTTCTCAGCCTGCTTCATAAGCCTTGCAGCCTTCCTATAACCTTCAGGAGATGCCATACCAAAATTGCAGGCTATATTCTCTTCGGTTGTACCGCCCTTCTTATGTCCTATAACAGTTACCGGAATATCATGAAATAGTGCTATTCCTCCAAGTATGGCACTATCCTCACCCGATATCCCGTCTCCTTTAAATTCAATAAAATCATCAAACAGAAATTCTATATAGTCATTTATTTTTAATCTGTCCTTATCCCTGGCTAACATTACCCTCTCATAAGGACTTTTAATATTTTCTTTCATTTATTATTTTCTCCGTAAGAGACTATTTTATATTATGATACAAGTGTCAAAAGTATAAAAATTCGATGCAAGCTTGCTTGCAAGAGAATTTATTATCTTTTGACACGCAAAAAATATGAGTAAGTAGCCATTTTTTGCAAAAAAATGAGCGGATTACGAATATTTTTGCAAGGATTGCGAGAAGCGAAGCTGTAGCAATCCTGTATTAAGTATCATGAAGCCTTAAAACTTTTGAAAGCCATTCCTTCATATCTTTTCGCTCCACAACAGCATCAAGCCTGCCATGTTCAAGTAAAAACTCCGCCCTCTGAAATCCCTCAGGCAGCTTTTCTCCTATGGTCTGCTCTATTACTCTCGGACCTGCAAAACAAATAAGAGCTTTCGGCTCTGCTACAGTTATATCTCCAAGTGAAGCAAAACTTGCACTCACACCGCCCGTTGTGGGATTGGTAAGTACAGAAATAAAAAGTCCGCCATTCTTCTTGAATTTCTCAATAGCTGCGGCAGTCTTTGCCATCTGCATAAGGGAAAATATACCTTCCTGCATTCTTGCACCGCCGCTTGCACTAAAAATAACCAACGGAAGCTTTTTTTTCTCAGCATATTCAGCTAACCTTGCTATCTCTTCACCTACCACAGTACCCATACTTCCAAGCAGAAATCTGCTATCAAGCACACCTACAGCAGCAATAACTCCGCCTATTTTAATAATCTCTGTAACTATAGCATCATTCTGTCTTGTTTTCTCCCTATTTTCTTTCAGCTTTTCATCATAATCGGGAAAATCTATGGGATTAATAGATTTTAGCGGTTTAAAATGTCTCTTTACCTTCATTTCATCAGATAACATACCCATTCTCTGCATAGGATTTAGCGGAAAATGATATCCACATCTAGAACAAACGCCCAATTCTATTTTAAGTGTTTCCCTTTCTATTTTATTTTCACAGGAAGGACAAAGTATTTCCTCCCCCGCTTTACTTTCATTCTTTTCTCTTCTTGCCCTATTAAGAGCTGTTAAATTATCTTTTCTTTTTGAAAATATTTGTGCTATTTTCATATTCTTTTTCCCTGTCTGTTAAGCCTATTAAGGCTATACTATTTTTCAATTTTATCTTTGTTCTTTTCATAAAAGCCGGTATTATACTGACCTGATATAAAATCAGCTTGATAAGTTATCATATACATAAGCTCGCTGTTTGTCTTAATTCCGTCAATGATAAGTTCTTCTAAAGCTCTCCTCATTCTCCTGATGGCTTCAAGTCTGGTATTTCCATGTACTATAATTTTAGCAAGCATTGAATCATAATAAGGACTTACTTCATAACCCTCAAATAAATGGCTCTCAACCCTTACTCCGTATCCTGCAGGAAAATGAAGACAGCTTATCTTACCGGTAGACAGAGCATTTATCCTGCACTCTATTGCACTTCCTTTTAAGTTTATATCCGACTGCTTTATTGATAACTTTCTTCCTGCCGCTATGTTTATCTGCTCTTTTATAATGTCAACTCCTGTAACCACCTCTGTCACAGGATGTTCCACCTGCACTCTGGTATTCATTTCTATAAAATAAAAATTTCCTTTGTCATCAGCTATAAATTCAACCGTACCCACACTATTATAGCCCGCAGCCTTAGCAGCCCTTACTGCCATATCTCCCATTTTATCACGAAGTTTCGGTTTTAAAAACCGGGACGGCGATTCTTCAAGCATTTTTTGGTTATTCTTTTGTATAGAACATTCTCTTTCACCAAGATGAACTACATTACCTTTTTTGTCAGCCATAATTTGGATTTCAATATGATGAGGATTTAGTACAAGTTTTTCAAGGTAGATACTGTCATTGCCAAAGGCAGCCTTTGCCTCGGCTTTTGCACCGGCATAAGCACTTACAAGTTCTTCCTTAGAAAATGCCCTTCGCATACCCTTGCCGCCGCCTCCGGCACTTGCCTTTATAAGTACGGGATATCCTATATCTTCTGCTATTCTTACAGCTTCTTCCTCGCTGTAAATAAGTTCCTTAGAGCCGGGTACCACAGGTACTTTTTCAGCCATCATAAGGCTTCTTGCCGCCTGCTTATCTCCCATTTTTTCTATGATTTCTGCTGAAGGTCCTATGAAGATAATGCCGTTTTTTTCACATTTCCTCGCAAAATCAGCATTTTCTGATAGAAAGCCATAGCCCGGATGAATAGCATCACATTCAGTTTTAAGTGCAGTTTCTATAATAATATCTCCATTTAAATAGCTTTCTTTAGCACTTGCAGGACCTATACATACAGCTCTGCCGGCTAACATAACCGGCAAAGACTCTTTATCAGCTTCAGAATAAACCACAACACTTTCTATATTCAGTTCCCTAAGACATCTTATTATACGGACTGCTATTTCACCCCTGTTTGCAATCAGCACTCGTTTAAACATCTGTTTCCTCCAACAAAAACAGCACCTGATTATATTCTATCATTTTGCCATCTTCTGCCCTGATTTCAACTATTTTTCCGGAAAACGGTGCAGCCAGCTCATTCATAATCTTCATCGCCTCTATGATTCCAAGTATGTCACCCTTTTTCACTACATCGCCCACTGCCACATATGGCTTTGCTTCAGGTGAAGCTGAACGGTAAAATGTGCCCACAAAAGGAGCTTTTATCTCTTTATAGTTAAAATCCCCTTCATTTGTCTCATTTTCTTCTATGAAGTCGTTTTTGGTTATTACCTGCTGCTTTATTTTACAGGTCTTATCCTCTGTGCTGATAACTTCCATAGCCTTTTTAAGTTCAAGATTATCTCCGCCAAGAATAAGTTTAAGCTCGCTTAATGAGGATTTTTCAAATCTGTCCCATACCTCATAAATATCTTTAATATCCATAGATTATATCCTTTAAGTTTAGACTTCTTTTGCATTATCTATAAAATTTACTATATCCTCTACAGTCTTAAATGAAGCAAGTTTATCCTCGTCTATGGTTAGGTCAAATTCTTCTTCCAGTGCCATACCAAGCTCAACTGCATCAAGCGAATCAAGTCCAAGATCGTTTTCAAGGCTTGCACTTAATTTAATCTTATCTTCATCAATATTTGCTGCGTTTACAATTACTTCTTTTACTTTTTCAAAATTCATTTTCTTTACCTCGTTTAATTTAGTTAAATTTATTTAGATAAATTTATCAAACTTTTTATATCATTGTTTTAAGATATTGTCAAGAAAATATTTTTTGAACAAAATATGAACAAAAAAAACAGCAGACCGTTTCAATCTGCTGCTTGCTTACATTCGTTTTGACTGTTACAAAAAGACTTATTCAATATATCCTTAAATTCACACATTTTTTCTGAAATATACTTACAAGCCTGTTCAAATATATTAAAATTATCCATCATCCTTTTTTAAACGAACCTCCACCTCTATATGTATTTACAACACAAGTAAACTTCTGCATACATTTCGGACATTTTATGACATGGTAAATGATATCATCAACCTGGTATCCATCACGCTTATATCTTGATATATTATTTCTAATAAATCGTAACCAATACATTTCCATTTGCTTCCAGAATTTGCTTGTAAAAATCTATCAAATCCTTAAAATAATCGCAAATTTCTCCCTTTATTCCTTCTACATCGACATCTTTATCCCAGATATCAGGATAAAGTTCAGCTTTTTTGCAGGCTTCCATACTGAAGCTTTCTAAAGCTGCGTCTATATCAAAATTTTCTAAAGCAGAAATGATATCTGCAACCCTGTCTTTTTCTATGTAGGCAATAAATTCAGATACTTCTTCAAGCAAAGTCACACCTACAACCGCCTCGCTTAAAGGGTTGCCCTCTATAGGCTCTGAACTGTCTACACCGGTTAGCACAAAATGAAGCACATCCCACATCTTGTCTATATCAAGCAAAATCTCTGCTTCCTCATTCCAGTCCTCAACCTCTTCAAATATTTCGTCTTCTTCTCCGTTAAAATGTTTCATTTCATTTAAGTTTTCATCACTTAAATATTGATAATTTGCTATCATTCCCATTTTGTTTTCCTTCATCAAAACCATGGTTAAAAAATTTTATTTTACAATCCACTTTCCTGCTTTTGAACTTCCCAGATATTCTATCTTACCGCTTTTATTCAATTCAGAAACATCTCTTTTAACAGTTGCTTCCGAAACTCCTAACAACCTTGACAATTCTGCTCTGGTAATATGTGGATTATCTAAAATAATTTCAATTATTTTTTCTATTCTATGCTTCCTTATCATTTTTTGGGGCTCATTCAGTCCATTTTGGGGCTCATTCAGTCCATTTTGGGGCTCAT
>CAUTOC010000026.1:0-29244 GCA_963539695.1 uncultured Catonella sp.
AATTTCTACAAATTCCGCTTCTTTTACCTTTATCGGTTGATAGAGCTTTATACCTTTTTCTACAGCAATATTCTTAACCGGAGAAGGTGTAAGTTCACCTTTTCTCCCCTTAGGTTTATCCGGTTGGGTTACTACTGCAAGAATTTCATGTTTTGAATCTATAAGCGTTTCTAAAGAAACAGCTGCAAAATCGGGTGTTCCCATAAAAATTATCTTCATCAGTTCTCCTCATCTACAGGAATACCTGCCGCTATCTCAGCAGCCCTTGCAGCCTCTGCATCGCCTGCATTATAAACATCTCCTATAACCTTTTCTGTATATATATGTCCATCCAAATGTTCATTTTCATGAATCATCGCTCTTGCAAAAAGCCCTTCGCCCTCAACTATAAATTCTTCAAACTCTCTGTTAAGTGCCTTTATCTTTACATAATTAGGTCTGGTAACTATTCCCGCCTTGCCCGGTACGCTTAGACAGCCTTCACTTCCTGTCTGTTCTCCGCTTGTTTCAAGAATAACGGGATTAATGAAAACAAAAGGCTCATTTCGCTCCTCTGAACAGTCAATTACAAAAAGCCTCTTTAATACACCTATCTGCGGAGCTGCAAGCCCTACTCCTTCAGCATTATACATAGTTTCAAACATATCATCTATTAATACCTGTATTTTATCTGAATTTTCTTTTATTTCTCTCGCTCTTTTATTTAAAATTTCATCTCCGACAGTTCTTATATTTCTAAGTGCCATTATTCCTCCATTATATTGCGAATTTACCGCTACATCCTTACTATTATAACATTATAGTATAGTTTCTGTAAAGTTCCAGTAAAAAGTTCGCAGGAATATAAGTATCTGTATCCACAAAAGCAGTATATTTGCCGCCGGCATAGCTTAGTGCAATATTCTTTGCCTCTTCCTCATCCGTACTCTCATTCAGCCCTATTACCGCCACATTCTCAGGATAAGCCCTTTCCATTTCGTTTAACAACCTCCAAGTAGCTCCTCCGTCATCAGATGAATTATCTATAAAAATAAGTTCAATGTTTCTTATTCCTATGGTTTGTTTAACAAGAGAAACAAAACAGCCCGGAAGGCATTTTGAATCATTTTTACATATAATTATTACACTCATAAGTTTTTCCTTATAAAGTCTTTCATCAATTATTTTTAAAACCTCTGTTTCAAATTTTTCCTTTGAAAAATATTTTTTATATGTTTCTCTTGCATTTAGACACATTACCTTATATTTATCTTTATTTTCAAAAATTTTCACAGCTTTTAGCAGTGCTTCAAGCATTTCCTTTTCGTCATTTATTTTAATTATAAATGAGTCCTCTCCATCCGTCATATATCCTGCCGCCCCGCATTTCTCTGTAATTATACATGGCTTTGAAAGCATCATGCCTTCCGCCGCCGCCAAAGATACTGTTTCAGACCTCGATGAAACCGTTATAAATGCTGATTTAGCAATAAGTTTCATTAGTTCAAATTTCTTCATCATCGGAAAAATTTTTATGTTATTAAAATCTTTTTTTGCTCTATTAAGCAACTTTAGGACTTCATTATCCGTTTCATTCACTCCTGCAAATACAAATTCACATTTTTCCCTTATTTTAGTCGGAAGAGCATATATCGCCTTTATAAGTATATCCTGTCCTTTTAAAACAGAAGGATGTCCTACATTTAAAAATATAGGTTTCTTCACCTGTTCAATTTTATCTCCCAAGCTTATATCTTCTGTCATAGGTATAAGCTTGTCCGTATTTATTCCATATCTTATTTTAATTATATCCGCCACTACTTCACTTACAGATAAAATCTTTATATTTTTATTAAGCTTTCCTATATCCGGCAATACTGTATTTAATAATTCAAAATAATTTTCGCCCTCATGTATCCACCAAATTGCAGGAACTCCCGTCTTATTTATCAGATGTATCGCCTCAAAAGCGGGCAGAGTATTTGCTATTACCAAATCAAAATCACTTACAACCTGCATAAACCTCTCTGAATTACAGATTATACCCCCCCATATTTCAGGTTTTATAAGTATTTCTTCAAACTCTGTTCTTAACTGCCCTTCTGCAAGAGATATTACATCAACCTGAATTCCTATTTTCAGACAGATTTTTATTACATTTAACAGTGCAAGCGGTGCTCCGGTATAAGAAAGTTGATTCGTTATAAAAAGTATCTTTTTTCCTTCCACTTTTTTCTCCTTATAAAGACATCAGCCTTTTTAAATATTCTGAAGCCTTAAACCTTTCTTTAGAAAGAACTTCATCAGCATATCCATAGTCTATATTAAAAACCTCTTCACTTTTTATATCAAAATTTTTAAGACTTCTGTTTCTTATCCCAAACTTATCCAAAGCCGAGGTTATCCTTACAACATTGTCTTTAACAGGAGTATATATTAAAAACGGACGGCGAAAAGCCATAGATAACATCATTCCATGATAAGACTCCGTAACAGTTAAAGCTGCTCCGGCAATTAGTTGCAACCAAGTATAAGGGTTTGTAGAATGAAGCCCCACTGCTCCTTTTACAAGATAATGCTCCGTAAATCCAAGTGCAACTGAAATTATCGGAAGTCCGTATTTTATAGAAATCATATTGGCAACATCCATAAGTTTAGGTGCACTGCTATATGTAAATAACAGGATATAATCTCCCATACCCGCATCCGTTTCAAGGTTCAGCTTTTTAACATACTCACTTCCTTCAATCAAAAGAGTCGGGTCTATATGAATCTCTGTCTGTCCTATATCTAACGACTCCATAAATTCCCTGTTTGCTTCTTCCCTTATAGATATACCCTTAAAATTCCTTAATTTTTCCTTAAAATATGGCTTGTATTCTAAAAGTGCTTCACTTTTTATGCCGAGACTTGCCGCATATGAAGCTTTTATACATTTTTCACCTGCAAAATCCAAAAAGTATGCACCATCTGATTTTGTAAGTTTCGGATTCCAAACCTGATCAGAACCGGTTATTATCAAATCATAATCCGACCCGCAAAGTTCTTTAGGGGTATTAAAAGATTTAGTAAGGTTAAGTTCCTTATTTATAAATTCAGCAAAAACCGTTTCCTGAATCTTTTTTAGACCCATCCCTTCCGAATCATAATTTATGACTTCTGTACTCCCTCCACTATCCAAACTCTCCATAAAAGTCTGTAATGCAAAGCTCTGAAACACAGCCCCATAGTTATTTGCATTTTGAAATGTTATTATGCCTTTTTTCATAATCACTCCTCCTCAGAAAGTATAAAGCTTAAAGGATAAACATATTCCATTCCTATTCCAAATCCTGTAAGCCTTGTCATTATGTCTGAGGAATTTACCTCATCTGTTACAAGCACGCAGTCTATCGGAGCAAGTGCTTCATCTGTTATGTTTCTCTCATTTATTACCGGCAGCCCTAAAAAGCTTTCATCATTTTCATCCTGTAATCCGTATACATCTAAAATACTTACAGCATTTGCCGTATCTTCTCCCATTTCCATTTTGCCCCTGATTTCACTTAATACTCTAATAATACTCTCTTTATCGCCGGCTAAAGCTATATTTAATAATCCTCTTTCCTTAAAATAATCAGTCACGACATAACCTCTGTCGTTAAGCTTACTCCAGCCCATCACAATTTCTCTTTTTATATTCAAGCCATATCTTACATCACTGTAATTCCTTAAAATATAATCAAAATCATGTACCTTTATGTCTTCCCAAAAGTTGTCCGTAAGTTCCGGCTTTGGAGTAGGGTGCTTGAGATTAGGTTGTATACATTCTTCCAAAGTTAACTTCCAAGCTTCATCCTCTTTAATAATTTCTTCAAAAATTTTCTCAGCCTTTACGCTTCTTAACATTACTACTGAAAGTCCTTTGTTATCATCTTTTTCAGGATAATTTCTTTCAACTCCCCAAAAATCTCCTATAGTAATATCAGATGCCCTCTTTTCACAGGCATACCTGCATTTATAACAACTATCCCTTAAAGCTGTATTTAAATAAAAAAGGTTGGTATAATCTCTCGAAAATTCTTTATTTCCTCTTATTACAAAAGATTCTGCGTGTTCATGCCACCCTCCCAGTGATTTATCTCTAAAATTAAACTCAGATACTTTACCTCTATTGCGAAACAGATATTCTAAATATGTAAAATACGGTAATCTGCCGGGAACTCCATGGCAGATAAGGTCACAGGTTATCAGATTATCTCTGTTTTTATTGTTTTTTATAAAATGATGCAAACCTTCCGTGTGACAGGGGCTTCCTGAAAACAATACTTGTTTTCCCGCTTTCAAATCTTTATTTACTTCAAGAAAAATATCTCCTGTAATTGCTTCCACATATTTTGAGCCTTTTAATTTACCCAAATCCTCCGGCTTATCCACCCTCATATACTTAGGAATAAACTCCTCAAGAGCCACGCCATACACCGTACCGCCTGATTTTAATATAATTTCAGCAAAAGCTGAAAAAGCACCTCCCGACTGACTATCGGCAAGTTTAATACTGTCTCTTTTTCTAAAAGCATAGATTTTTGGAGACAGCTTATTTATATTTTTATCATTAAGAGGACAGACAGCCTCACATCTTCCACATTCTATACAAAGTGAATCGTCTATATACGGATAAGCAAATCCCTTTTCATTTTCTGTCATCGTGATAGCAGAGGTCGGGCAAATCACCTTGCAGGCTTCACAGGCAGAACATTCATCCATTGTATAATTTATAATCATAAAATCCTCTCCATTTCTTACACAATAAATCAAAAATCTTATTGACTATGTAAAGTTTATATACTTCCATGCGGTTCAAAATCAAATTGTAGGCTTATCCTGCTAAAATCAGAATTTTCATCTCTATACTTTTCCGCCATATTTTTAGCCTTTACAAGCTCATTCCTGTCAGCTGATTTAAGATAAATTATCTTTCTGTATATATCCCTTAACTTAGGGATAGCAGCCCATACCGGTGAATTTATATAAAAGTTATTTTCATTATTTTGTAAAAGAAAATTGTATAACCTTTCTCCACATTTAGTCACTTCTTCAGGTTTTAATGACATAATGATTATCCCGAGAAGATGTTTTTCAGGAGGGTATTCCGCCAATTTTCTGTATCGTATTTCTTTTGTATAAAATTCTTTATAGTTTTCAGATACAACCGACTTTATCACATAGTGATCCGGCTTATATGTTTGGATTATTACTTCTCCCTTATATCTTCCCCGTCCTGCCCGTCCTGCTGCCTGTACCAAAAGTTCGTAAGTAGTTTCCGCCGCTCTGAAATCTCCCATAAAAAGCGATAAGTCGGCTGCTAAAATGCCTACCAAAGTAACCTTTTCAAAATCATGACCTTTAACTATCATCTGAGTTCCGATAAGAATATCCGCATCGCCGTTCTTAAATTTTTCGAGAATAACTTCATGTCCATATTTTCCCGTAGTAGTATCCCCGTCCATCCTAAGCACTCTTGCTGTCGGAAATTTCTGTTTTACTATTTCTTCCACTTTCTCAGTACCAAGCCCAAAAGTACCTATATATGGTGAAGCACATTTAGGGCATTTACACGGCATTTTTTCTTCGTGTCCGCAATAATGGCAAATAAGCCTGTCCGGTTTATGAAAAGTTAAAGTAACATCACAATGCCGACATTTAACTGCCTCCCCGCAACTTCTGCAAGAAACAAAACCTGCATAACCTCTTCTATTAATAAATAATATTATTTGTTCTTTTTTAATAAGCTTTTCTTCTATAAGTTTTGATAATTTGCTACTTATAATGGATTTATTCCCATTTTTAAGTTCTTCTCTAAGATCAACCACCTCTATTTTAGGCGAATTTGCTCCTGCCGGTCTTTTTGTCAGCATAAGTAACTCAAGCTTTTTGTCCGTTACCATTTTCACGGCTTCAAGGCTTGGTGTGGCAGAACCGAGGAGTAACATAGCATTTTCCTTCTCTGCCCTATACACTGCCACTTCTCTTGTATGATACCGTGGTGTCTTAGAGCTTTTATAACTCCCTTCATGTTCTTCATCTACTATAATTAATCCCAAACTTTCAAATGGTGTAAAAAGTGCGGATCTTGGACCGACTATAATATCTATATCACCGTTTTTCGCCCTTAAATACTGGTCATACCTTTCTCCTTGTGACATTCTGGAGTTCATTATGGATATTCTTTCACCAAATCTGGCTGAAAGCCTTTCTACCGTTTGGAAACTAAGTGCTATCTCAGGAATTAAAAAAATTACCTGTCTGCCTGATTTGATTACTTTTTCCATTATTTCCATATAAACTTCAGTCTTTCCACTTCCTGTTATTCCAAACAGCAGATATTTCCCTCCCGCTCCTTTATTATAATCATTTATTATCTTATCTGCCGCCTTTTTCTGTTCTTTGTTAAGCTCCGTTTTAATGTTGTTTTTTTCATTTATCTTAACAGGTTTTCTATATAATAATTCCTCCTTTATTTCCACTATTCCTGCTTTTGCCAAAGAAATAATTGCCGCTGAAGATAACAGTTTTTCCTTTATCAGCACCTCATAACTGAAATCTCCTTCTATCGCCTTTGCAATTACTCTTGCCTTGGCTGTATATTTTTTTCTTTTAAATTCTTCCAACTTTTCTTTTGCAGTATTTATATCAATTAAAAGGGATACCGTTCTTGCCTTTATTCTTTCAATCTGTTTTGGAACTTGTAAGACAGAACGCAGGGCTTCATTTACAGTTCCGCCATAATTACTTTTAAGCCAATAAGCAAGTTCAATAAGCTTACTTTCTATCTTTATGCCGTTTTCGGATTTTTTTAATATGTCTTTTATAAGTTTTTCATCTATACCCGCTTTTTCTTTTATTTCTACTATAAATGCCTTTATTTCCCTGTTCCCTCTTCCAAATGGAACTATAACTTCTGTTCCTATCAAGCTTTTAACATCTCCAAATCCCTCCGGCACTCTATAGCAAAAGGTCTTATCCAATTTATCCGTGGAAATCCCAATTACAACCTCAGCATACACCTGACTGCCTCCTCCCATACAAATGTTAAATCCGTACAAATTTAATATAGTCTTATAAAACAAAGGGCAGCCGCACTTTGGATAATTCCTCTTTGCAACAGCCCTCTGTGAATATTCCCGATATACCGGGATTTAATACTATTTTTCTTCCTCTGCTTCTTCTCCGCCAACAATCTTTACCTTTTCATGATAAAGTTCATCGACAGCTACTGAAAGCGGTTTGCTCTTTTCATTGGCTACAACATAAGGCTCCGAACCTGATATAATCTGCCTTGCCCTTCTTGCTGTAGCAAGAACTATAGAGTAACGGCTATTAACCAACTTGTTTTCTCCCTCCTCCACATCTTTGTTGGCAACTTCCATAAGGTCTGAGTAAGACGGATGTAACATCATAGTAATTATCGTTCCTTTCTATATATTATTACTTATTAAAAACTTTTCTTCAAATCATTCGTAAGTATCCCTACAAAATTTGCTATTCTTTCTCTTTTATGCGAAGCTGCCTGAATAATATGGTGAATATCATTTACAGCTTCATCCAAGTCATCATTTACAACAATATACTCATAGTTTGCTATAAATTCTGTTTCTTCGGCAGCCCTTTTAAGTCTTTTATTTATAGTTTCCGCCTCTTCCGTACCCCTTCCGATAAGCCTTTTTTCAAGTTCTTTTGCACTTGGCGGAACTATGAAAATAAGTACCGCCTCAGGGTAGCGTGCCTTAACTTTTAATGCTCCCTGCGGCTCTATCTCAAGAATAACATCCCTTCCTTCATTAAGTTTCTCCTCTACATACAACCTGGGTGTACCATAGAAATTGCTTACATATTCAGCCCATTCTATAAGACCGTCATTCTCTATCATACTATGAAATTCTTCTCTTGTCAAAAAGAAATATTCCCTTCCATGTACTTCTCCTTCTCGTGGTGACCTTGAAGTAGCAGAAATGGACAGAGCATATCCCTCATCTGTCACTAATTTTTTAATGATAGTTCCTTTTCCTACTCCTGAAAATCCTGATATTACAGTAAGTACTCCAGCCTTTTTCATATTTTTATTTCCTTAATCTATTAAAATTCTTTTTATTTTACTACTCTTCGTTTGCCCAGTCAAGTGCGGCTTTTACCGCCCTCTTCCAACCCCTAAGTTTCTTCTCTCTCTTTTCCCCTTCCATATCCGGTTCAAAGAGCCTTCCTAACTGCCAATTCTTTCTTATTTCTTCTTTATTCTCATAATAGCCTGTCGCAAGCCCTGCAAGATAGGCAGCTCCTAAGGCGGTAGTTTCTATACATTTAGGTCTGCGTACATAGGTATCCATTATGTCCGCCTGAAACTGCATAAGGAAATTATTTGCGGAAGCTCCGCCATCCACCTTCAATCCTCTAATTTTTACTCCCGCATCCTCTTCCATAGCCTTAAATACATCTGCTGACTGATAAGCCACAGACTCAAGTGTAGCCCTTATAAGATGCTCTTTAGCTGTTCCTCTTGTAATCCCGAACACCGAACCTCTTGCATATTGATTCCAGTATGGTGCACCAAGCCCTGTAAAAGCCGGTACTACATAGACTCCTCCCGCATCTTCTACAGCTGTAGCATATCCCTCGGACTGTGCTGAGGATTTTATCATTCTAAGCCCGTCTCTTAACCATTGTATAGAGGCTCCTGCTACAAATACACTTCCTTCAAGTGCATATTCCACTTTATTACCGGTACTTGCCGCAATAGTTGTAAGAAGTCCCGACTTGGAACTTATAGCCTCATTTCCTGTATTCATAAGGATGAAACTTCCCGTGCCGAAAGTATTCTTAACATCTCCTTTATCAAAACAGCATTGTCCAAAAAGTGCAGACTGCTGATCTCCTGCCGCTCCCGCTATAGGTACACTTCCGCCAAAAAGTGACTGTTTTGTTTTCCCATATACATATGAACTGGGCTTTACCTCAGGTAACATAATTTCAGGAATATTAAATATTTTAAGAATTTTCTTATCCCATTCCAACTTATGTATATTGTAAAGCATAGTCCTTGAGGCATTACTATAGTCGCTAACATGTACTTCTTTTCCGGTTAGATTCCAAATGAGCCAAGTATCTACCGTTCCAAACAACAGCTTTCCTTCCTCCGCCTTCTCTCTTGCTCCTGCAACATTATCAAGAATCCAAGCTACCTTGCTTGCTGAAAAATACGCATCAGGTACAAGCCCTGTAGCCTCTCTTATATAATCACCATGTCCCTCTTTAACCAGCTTGTCTATCATGGGTGCTGTACGCCTGCACTGCCATACTATCGCATTATAAACAGGTTCTCCGCTTTCCTTATCCCAAACTATGGTTGTTTCCCTTTGGTTGGTTATGCCTATTGCCTCTATATCTTCACAGGTTGCTCCTACATTAGCCATTGTTTCTACAGCTGTAGCAAACTGTGAAGACCAAATTTCTCGCGGATTATGCTCAACAAATCCCGGTTTAGGATAAATCTGTGTAAACTCCTTTTGTGCTATAGAAACTATATTACCTCTTTTATCAAACAATATGCTTCTTGAACTTGTGGTCCCCTGATCAAGTGCCATTAAATACTTCCCCATAATACCTCCTTAACTTATCCTCCATTTTGCCTGACTTCCGCTTTCATTCTTAGTTACCTCAAGTTTTTCATCTATTTCATCTCTCAATTCGCTAACATGGGAAATAATTCCTATCAGCTTTGAACCTCCCGCCATATTTTTAAGTATATTTACAGCCTGCTTTCTGGAATTATCATCAAGAGTTCCAAAACCCTCATCTACAAACATCATTTCAAGATTAACCGCACCGCTCTTTTCCTGAATCCTGTCTGCCATTCCAAGTGCTAACGCTAAAGCTGCCATAAAGGACTCACCTCCTGAAAGCGTACGCACATCTCTGCATTTCCCTGTAACTGCTGAGTATGCCATAAGATCTAATCCCCTGTTTTTTCCCTCTCCCGCTTTCTCAAGTTCATAAGTCCTAAGTTCAAGCTGTCCTGCCGACATATCTCTAAATCTCTTATTTGCAGAAACGAGAATTTTTTCAAGATACCGCCTCTGCACAAAGGTTTCTATATCCATTCTTGCACCGCTGACTTTACCTGAGAGTTTATTAGACAATCCGCTTATAATCCTGTATTCATTAGCGGCAGTTTCTCTGCCTTCAAGTGCCAAATTCAGTCTTTCAAGTATGTCTTTATCAATCTTATAATAAGCAGTTATTTCCTCAAATTCCGCATGTAGACTTTTATACATCTCTCTAAACTTTTCAAATTCTGCCTGTAATAATGAAATATCCGGCTTTTCTCTACCTTTTATCTTTTCTCTCATTTCTACAGCCTTGCTGTTTGCAACTCTTTTATCACTGATATATTTATTAATTATACTCCTAAATTCATCTTTTTCCAACTTTTTATGTTCTTTTACGACATTTTTCCACTCTTCTTCAGAAATATTCTCATAAGACATAGCATTTATATATTCATATTCCTTAGTTTCCTTAATTTTTTTAAGCTGTGGACAGTTAATTTCTAACTGTTTAATTAAGATTTCATTACGCTCTTTAAGGCTTTTTGCTGTTTCACTCTTTTTTTTAATTTCTCTATATACAGTTTCTGCCTTTAACTTCTCTGTTTCTAAAGTTTTTTCTGCACTAACGGCTTTTTCCTTTGTTTCATAATCAAGCCCTGCCATAAGAGTTTTTATTACTGATTCTAATTTTGAAATCTCTTTATCAATCTTAATTTCCTTTTCTTTGGCATTTACCTCAAACTGCTTTAATATTGTTTTTTGTTCTTCTGCTGTAGAAAGATTTTTTTCTACCAATTCCAATTTTTTAATATTCTCCTCAAGTCTTGCCAGTATCTTTTTATTTTCTTTAGAAAATAATTTTATTTCATAACTAATATTTTCCAGTACAATGCCCTCATTATTTTCATTCAAGCAATTAAGTTCAAATAATTCTTTATTTATAGCATTTATCAACTTTTCCTTATTTTTTTGAAAATTTCCTGCTTTTTCTTCAAATCTCTTTTTACATCCTTCCAGTTCAGAAGATTTAAGCTTTACACTATCATTAATCTTTGCTGCTTTTTTTTCAAGATTTTCTATCATCTCCTTTGTTATTTCTTCCTGTTCTTTAGTCAATTTACAGGGATTCGGATGTAATCTTGAGCCGCAAACAGGGCAAGGTTCACCCTCTTTTAGTCTGTTTTTTGCTAAAAGTCCGGCTCTCATTTCATAAAATAATGCCCGCTTATCCGCCAGCTCAATATCGGCTAATTTAAGCTTTTCGATTTCATCTTTACAGATTTTTTCTTTAATCTGTATATCTTCTTTTCCTAAAATCAATTCTTCCCTTATATTTATCAAGTTTTTAAGTTCCACATTTGTATTTTCACATTTAACAGCCTTATCATTTACCTTATTAAGTTCGATTTTAAAATTAGGAAGTTTTTTTACAGCCTCGTTCCATGCTTTTTCACAAGCCTCAAACTCTTTAAGTTCTCTGCTTGCTTTTTCCAAACTTCTTGCCGCCTCTACTTTTTCTTTTTCTCTTATTATTTTTTCATTTTCTGCTTTTTCTATATCTGAAAAGTCTTTTAAGGCTTTCTTAACTTTTTCGGAAACCTTATTAAAGCTATCTCTGCAAATATTCAGTTCTTTCTCAGCCAACTTCTCTTTTTTACAACTTTCTTCGTAATCTGTAATAAGTTTAGGCAATTCATCCTTTTTTAATATCAGTTCTTTTTCAGCATTTATAAGGTTTTTCTCAGCTTCAATAAAATTTTTATAAAAATTTTCCAAATCATAAGCAATTTCTATATCCTTAACTAATTTTGTAAGTTTCTCCATTTCCTGTTTCTTATCTTCAAGTTCCTTTATTTCATTTTCTGCCCTATAAAGAGTTTCAAAATATTCTAAAAGATGATTCCCTTCCATTAACTCCTCTTTTTTTTCGTCTCTTTCAGCCAAAAGTTTATCATCCTCTACCTGTTTTGTCTTCATTAAATCATACAGTTCTTTACAAAGTATTGAAAGCTTATCATTGGCATTTTCAATATCTGTAATGTCCGTTTCTTTTTTCAGCTCAGGAAAAATATAGTTTTTTGCCATACATTCAGGCACTCTTATTCCACCAATAAACATCTTGCAATTTGATGTTAATTCTTTAAGTTCATCTTTTTTATTTTCACTTCTACTTTTTAAGTTCTGTATTAACTCCCGATATATTTCAGTATTAAACAATTTTCTATATATTGTTTGTTTATCATTTCCCCTTAATACTTCCATAAACTCACCCTGTGCTATCATTGAAACCTGCATAAACTGAGCCTTAGTAAGTTTAATTATTTCTTTTATTTTATCATTGGTTTCTTTTACTTTTTGTGAATATTCAGAATTATCAGGATAAAAAAGTGAAACTTTTTCCTGTTCATCCTTATAACCTTCTTTTCCCTTTTTATAAGGTCTTATATGTTTTGGAATCCTTTTTATTTTATATTCTTCATCCGTACTGCCTGTTTTTTCTGTAAATGTAAATTCTACAAAAGGCTCATTTCCATAATCCACAAACTGGCTTTGCAGTTCTTCTCCCGATTTTTTATTATAACCTGAACTTGCCTCTCCAAAAAGTGCAAAAACAATGGCATCAAAAATCGTTGTTTTCCCCGAACCGGTATTTCCTGTAATTAAAAATAAATTCTGTTTTGATTTTGTAAAATCAATTTCAGTTCTCTTTCCATAAGAGCCAAAAGCCTGCATAACTAATTTTTTTGGTCTCATCCGCTATACCTCCTTTAGCTCATTTATAATCTCATTTAATATTTTTTCCTCTTCTTCATTCAAATCATTTAAAAATATCTTGCAATTTTCAATTTCACTTAAACTCTCTGAACATTCTACCTTTTTTTCAACAGCATTTTTTCCCGTACTCTCTCTTATTATTTCCAAAAAATTAGGAAATTTATCCCTTATCCTTGCCCTAACATCTATATCATCGGTTTCTCTGTCTGTTAAAACTACTGAAACATAATCATCCGAAGGCTCTTTTAAAACTTCACCAAGACTTCCTTTTACTGTCCTTACCCGTCTTAAAGGATTAAGAGGTATGACTTCAGTATTTATCCTTCCTTTTTCTAAAAGTTCCACCATAACTATTCCCTTCTCCTGACCTGCCTCACTTACGGAACATGCCATAGGAGTTCCGGAGTATCTGTGAAAATCTCCAAATAGTTTCCAGGGCTTATGAATATGTCCTAAAGCTGCATAATCAAACTTTTTAAGCACATCAGCCTCAACCATATCTATATTTCCTACCGACACAATCTCCGAATCCATCCTGTCTATTTCTTCAGGATTTTTCCCGACAGGTACATAATACTGATGACTCACAAGTATATTTCTTACATTTTCATCCATATTCTCTCTATCAATCAGCTTATGAATAGCCTCATTATATGAAAGATTATTTTCATTTTCATCAAGTCCTAATACATTTCTTACAAAGGTAGGGCGTACATAGGGAAGCAGATAAAAATTTATCTCTCCGTACTCATCATTAAATGTAACCTTTTCAATATATTCATCAGCTTTTTTGGGCGGCAAACCTACAAGATGTAGCTTGTGTTGTGCAAGTACCGTTCTAAATTGGTTAATACGAATAGCATTGTCATGATTTCCACTTATAATCATAATGCTCATATCAGGTGCTGTAGCCACAAGAGCTGATATAAAATTGTCAAAAATTTCTATGGCTTCGGCAGTTGGAGCCGATTTATCATAAATATCACCGGCTATAACAACTGCCTCCGGTTTTTTTATCCCTACTTCCTTTACTATTTCATTTAATATATGGCACTGATCTTCACTTAAATCCTTATTTATAAGCTTTAAGCCTATATGTAAGTCTGATATATGAAAAAATCTCATATAAAACTCCTTTCAATATATAGTTATGCCCCTAAAACAGTTATAGTTTAATCCCATACTTCTCCAAATCTACTCTGTTATTAACTACCTCAACCCCATCTTCTCTCAACCTTTTTGCCTGCTCATTTAAGCCTCCAAAAGCAAATGAGCCTGAGCATTCTCCTTTAGAGTTAACCACTCTAAAGCAAGGAGTATTCTCAGGATCAGGATTCTTATGTAGGGCATTACCTACAGCTCTTGCCATTTTTCTATCTCCTGCCATTTCTGCAATCTGTGCATAAGTGGCAACTTTTCCTTTCGGAATTTTCTTTACAGCCTCATATATACGCTTAGTCGGGGAATCTATAATTAGGGTATAACTCTCAGCTATCATATTTTTTATATCTTTATCAGGAATAGATTCATCTAAAATAATTGTATTCCAATGCTCTTTATTTTGATGTCTACCTGCTATAACTGACTTAAAGGCTTTTCTCCAAAAATCTCTCCACTCGGGAGAGACTTTCACATTAAGGTTAATACAACCTTCCCTTTCATATATCCAAAGGAAAGCTTTTTTACTGTCTTTTATTCTTATTAACTGTCGGTTTTTATCCCTAAAAGGCATTTCTATATATGTATTTGGAAATGTAAGTCCATAAGAAACAGCTTCTTCTCTGGTTGTCATAGTTTCCTCCAATTTTTAAATATCATTTCCTATTGAAATTTCTGAATATCTATATTAATGTGAATATCTGCTTTTAATCCCAAAGCTTACCCCATACCTCATCACAAACTTTCTTACAAAAGTCCAGTGAAAATGTATAATCCTGTGCTTTCATTACATTCTTTTTTGCAAGCTTTTCGGTATATTCACTTAGAGGATATACGCTTGAGCCATAGTGCCCTCCACCATTGTGCATAACAGTAGCCTTGACACCGTATTTAGCAATCTTTACTTTATTGTCAGCCCCTCTTTTAAGCTTAACCTTGGCAATTCCACCTACATATCTGTCGCCTACCCTTCCTGAGGACATTGTACTATTTACAAAGTTGCCAAGCGAATAGTAACATAACATTTTATGACCTGTCTTTTTATCAGTTACATATTTTATAGGCTCTATAACATGAGGATGACAGCCAAGTACAAGGTCAACCCCATTCTCAACAAAAATTTTGCTCCAAGTTTTTTGATACTCTGAAATTCCCCTGTAATACTCAGTGCCCCAATGTGGGCAAACTATGGTAAAATCAGCCTCTTTTTCAGCTCTTTTTATATCGCTTATTACTTCATTTTTATTAAGATAATTAACTGCATAAGGCATATCTTTTGGAAGTGGAATTCCATTGGTTCCATAGGTATAATTAAGAATTGCAACCTTTATTCCATTTTTCTCATAAATACAAAGCTTATTTTTCTGCTCCCATGATAAGTTAATTCCGACTGTCTTTATCTGAGGATATTTTTTCCAAAAATTAAGGCAGTTGTATATTCCTTTTTTACCTTTGTCAAGAGAATGATTATTACTATGAAGAACCACATCAAAACCTGCATTTACAAGGGCATCTCCAAGTTCATAAGGTCCGTTAAATGTAGGATATCCCGTAACTCCAAGTTCTTTTCCACCTAAAATTGTCTCCTGATTCACTATGGCTAAGTCGGCTTCTTCTATGAATGACTTGATTTTCTTAAATATTGGATTAAAATCATAACCGCCTTTGCCATTGTCTGACCAGTACGCAAGCCTCAAATGCAAAAGTACATCCCCTGCCATAACCAGGTCAAGCTCATTTTCTTTACTTTCTTTTTTAACTTTTTCTTTCTTAACTTCCTTTTTATTATCCGCAAATACTGTCTGCATAGGTATTATATTTGCTGTAAATAAAAGTAATGAAAGTCCCAGTATTGCAATTTTCTTTAGTTTCATAATATCTCCTCTTATAAAATTATCTCCCAATTATCGGATTTATATTACTTTTGTTTTAAGTATAAAATACTTTTAACTTTTGGGCAATAAGAAAAAAGAAAACACAAGAATTTTATCCTAATATTTCCTATATAACCTATAATATTATTTATTTTTCTAAAATCCATACTATATTTATGGTAATATGACAAGTGAAATAGTTTTTTTAATATTAAAAATTGCTTAACCTTTCCCTGTTCCCAATCATCAGTAAAGCCTTTAAATCTTATATTTGGTTTATTTGCCATATCATGCCTCCCAAAAGACTTTCACAAATTCTTCCACTGCTTCTCTTGTATCCTGATTACTAAAGGTAAGTTCACCAAACATTTTCATAAGAACTTCATTACTCTCTTTAATTTCTTTATTTATATTTCTAAAATTTTCTGAAAGTTCTCTTAAATCAATTTCTTCCTCTTCCTCACTTGTATCTATATATCTTGGAATATTCAGATTAAAATCATTCTTTTCTATGTCTTCATAAGAAGCAAGGAAGCTTAGCTTATCTACTGATTTTCTTTCATTATAAAGCTCAAGTACCTTATCTATATGTTCTTTATTCATTACATTCTGCTTCTTTTCCTTTTCATACAGCTTAGAAGCATCAATAAAGAGTACCTCTCTTCCTTCTCTATGTTTTTTTAGCACTATTATACAAGTAGGTATTGAAGTATTGTAAAACATATTGGCAGGTAATCCTATTACTGCATAAATAGAGCCATTCTCAAGTAGAGTTTTTCTTATCTCTCCTTCTGCTGCCCCTCTAAAAAGCACACCATGTGGAAGCACAATAGCCATAGTTCCACTTTGTTTCAAATGGTAAAACCCATGTAATAAAAACGCATAATCTGCCTTAGATTTTGGTGCAAGCTTACCTCCATAGTCCATAAATCTTTCATCCTGCTTAAAACCTTCTGCAGCCGACCATTTTGCTGAATATGGCGGATTCATAGTTACTACATCAAATTCTGTTTCTTCATCCGTAGGCCAGTCAGCATCCAAAGTGTCACCATTTCGCAAATGCTGATTTTCCGGAAGTACTCTATGAAGAAACATATTCATTCTTGCAAGGTTATAAGTAGATGGCATAAGTTCTTGCCCATAATATTTGATATAATCAGGCTCTTTAGAATAATTCCTACAGCTAAGCATAAGAGAACCCGAACCCATACAAGGATCATACACCTGCAAGCCTTTTTTCTCTTCTTTACCTGTTAATGCAATTCTGCAAAGTATCTGTGCAGGTCCATGTGGTGTATAAAATTCTCCTGCCTTTTTACCTGTTTCAGAAGCGAACTGTCCTATCAAATACTCATAAGCATTGCCAAGTACATCTCCCTCAGCATTTATAAGATCAGCTCCCTCCAATACCTTTATCACTTCGGCAACTGTTGCACTTTGTTTCAAATCTCCTGTTCCAAGCCTGTTTGAATACAAGTCAACATCTGCAAATAAACCGTTAAACAATTCATCAGATTCCTGAATCCTATTGAAAGCCGCCTGTAATTTTTCTCTGTTAAAAGCGTTGTTTTTAGCATCTTTTAATATACTTATATATGTCATATCAGGCTCTAAGGTATAGTGCAATGAACTTTTTAATTCTGCAAGAAGATCATGATTTTAACGCTTTTTCATAGTCTACCTGAGCTTCAAGAAGATTATCAGGCGTGTCATCATTTAAAAGGTCATAGACCTTTGCCAAGTATGAATCTGATAAATATTTATAAAAAACCAATCCTAATAAATATGTTTTATATTCATTAGCATCCATCTTCCCTCTTAATACATCTGCCCCGCTCCATAGTACATTTAGCAGGTCTTTGTTATCTGTCATATATATCTCCTTCCAACATTTTTGTTATTTGCTATGTAATTTTCTTCTATAGTATAAGGTATTTTCATTACTGGAACAAGCAAAAAAGAAAGACCGACCTCCCAATCGTTAGATTTTTGGTCTAACTTTTGGGGGTCAGTACATTTCCTGCTATCTCTATCTTCGCTTCAATCTATTTCTCAGATTGAACTGGAGTATATTTTTTCAATAGTGTTATTTATCTTGTACTCATACTCTTGAAATTCTAAATTACCCAGTGATTTATATTCAATAACTTTTTTAACCATTTCTGTGATTTTTAATAACTCTTCCTCTTCTGGAATTATTATAGGTAATTGCTTTACATAGTTAGCTGAATTATTTGCTGTTGGATTAATAGCGTGTATTAAACTACTAACAATATTAGAATTGAATAAACCTAGTAAATAGTATAGTAATCTTTCCTCATTAGGAAATATTCCAACTATCGATTGATCAAATAATAAGTTGTTTAGTAGTGTTCCCTTAATCTGATTTGACTTTACCATAGGTATTGAAATTCCTTGTTTAAAATAGAAAGTCGAATTTTGAAATCTCGCTTTGGGATTTGTTTTATACATATTTATAGTTTTTTCGTCCCATCTTATAAACCAAGCATTATCATCTCTAACATAAGATTGTTTTGATGAGCCCTTAACATATCGAATATATCCCTCCTCAATTTTGGGTATTCCCTTAATTGAGTTACACTCATATATTTTGTCATCTTCCACTGTTTGGTATCCTTTAACCTCTTTATATGAGTTTCTACTTCTCCTTATAAAGGATTTATTATCTCCACAATAAAATCCAGTAACAACATTTGCTATTTCTCCAAGTTTTTTATGTTTTGAGTCGGCAATGAGTTTCTGACTTTTAATATCAGCAAGAATAAACTTATTATCCTCCGTTTTGAGTATTTTTTTTTGATTTAATACAAACACCTGTAAGTGATTTGCTATTTTATTATTTGAAACTTGATTTAATTCACCAATATTCTTAAACCCTTTTATGATTCTAATATCATTATTCAGAGATTGTTTCTCATCAGTTCGCCTTAACGAAATAATTGAAAGATTAGAATAACCAAAGCTTACTCCCGGGAAAAATTTTGATGGAAATATCAAAATCTCATCAATACTTGATTTTGTCAATAAAATTTTTCTTAATTTATTGTACATATTTAAAAACAAAAAAGTGTCAGGAATTATAAAACATAATCTTCCATCTTTTTTCAAAAGAGATAAAGCTCTTAACAAAAATAAAGCATAGGTTTCTTTAACATAATGACCAAAATACTTTCTCTTCAAGATTTCTCTCTTTTCATAATCTTGCCACGCTCCATAAGGTGGATTTCCAATAACTTTATCATAAAAGCCATAACTCCTCTCCATAAAATCTAATTCTTTATCTAACAAAGTATCTGTATGTTTTAAGAAAATTCTTGTATCAGCAATTTTATCTAATTCTTTATCCAGTAGTGTATCAGTGTATCTAACATTTACATTCTTCAAATAACTATATTTTTGATGTAAAGTACTGATTGATTTTTCACTAATATCTAATATGTCTATCCTTACATTATTCATTTTCTCTATTATTTTATCCACGAAAACACCTTCTCCAACTGAAGGCTCAAGAATAGTATCTTCTTCTTTCAAATGCAGTTGTCCTATCATATAGGAAGTAATTTCATCTGAATTTGTATAATAAGCACAATATTTATCCTTCATAACTATAACCTCAAAACTCTAGTTTACCAAGTCAAATATTTTAAAAGTTCTTTCTCTTTTAAAATATTTCTGAATTTAGTAGTCAAGTCCTCTTCCCAATTTACATTTTCATCTAACCATTTTCTTAGATCAAATCCAGTAAATCTTTTCATCGCATCATAGGCATCATCAGCACAATATACATCCCATTTCCCCGAATTTTTTAGTTTTGACAAATAATGATTGTTGTCAAATTCATTTTGTCGAACAAAAAGGATTGTTTTTTCATGTTCTCCTAAATGATTATATATACTATCTACTAATAATAATCTATTGGTATTTCCTTTTTCGTTAGAGCTAAAACCACTTTTAAAATCACAATTATAATTTACTCCATTTTGTGTAAAATGAAGATCCAACTCCAACTTAATGCCACCACTATCAACAAAACTCCAAGGTATTGTATAGTATTCAATAAGTTCCTTTTTGATAGCTTCTTCCAAAACTAACTCTTGAATAAATTCCAACCCTTTATTTTTTGCATTTTTCTCAAAATCTTCAAATTTTGGTGGTTTAATTATCTCCAAAGGACGGATTGCATGCTCAAAGGTAAGTTTACAAAATGGTTCCCATAATTCTCCTATCCTACGCGAAAAAGTCATATAATCATATTCCCAAACTTCATTACGACACTCTAGCATAACTATATTCGACACATAATTTATCAAGAGAATTAATTCAAGTTGTTCTTTGGGATTTTCTTCTTTTTTGTCACCTAATACCTCTTTTATCTTTTTCAGTTTAAACTTATTAAGTTTCTTGTTTACAAACTTACTTTTATCTTTTTTAGACAATTCTTTCTCTTCTATCTTTTGTAATACCTTTTTACCTTTTTTTCTAAAAATCTTTAATAATTCTATCTTATCCATTATACTATATCTCCTTGGAACTAAATGATTTTCAAACAGCTAATTTTATAATTATACCACAAATTTTACTTGAATTCCATTTTTATAAATTGCAACACTAAGTGTATACCTCAAAATAAATATAAATTCCATTTTAAGTTTCCCAAGAAGTTATAATTATAAATTACAAATCAGTGAGTAAAAAAACACCCGTTTCAGAAAAATATTCTAAAACAAGTGCTTTAATTATTCAATCTAATTTACACCACTCCATGTGCAAGCATAGCCTCACAAACCTTCATAAAGCCTGCGATATTCGCTCCTGCTACATAGTCACCGTCCTTACCGTACTTTCTAGCTGCACCGTCAAGGTTATGGAAGATATTTACCATAATTCCCTTTAACTTGGCATCTACCTCTTCAAAGCTCCAGCTTAGGCGTTCTGAGTTCTGGCTCATTTCAAGGGCTGAGGTTGCTACTCCGCCTGCGTTAGCTGCTTTTCCCGGAAGGAAAAATACTCCACTCTTCTGCAGGTACTCGGTAGCCTCTAAGGTAGTAGGCATATTAGCACCCTCACATACTGCAAAACAACCGTTTGCTACAAGTGCCTTGGCATCTTCAAGGTCAAGTTCATTTTGGGTTGCACAAGGAAGAGCTATATCACATTTCACGCTCCATACTCCCTTACCCTCGTGATACTCGGCATTTGGTCTAGCCTTTACATACTCTGTAAGCCTTGCTCTTTTAACTTCCTTTACATCCTGAAGCACAGCTACATCTATACCGTCCGGATCATATACCCAACCTGTGGAATCACAAGCTGTAACAGGTTTAGCACCAAGAGCTATGGCTTTTTGTATAGCGTAAATAGCCACATTTCCTGAACCTGATACTGCAACAATCTTACCTTCAAGGCTCTTGCCGTTTGACCTAAGCATTTCATCAGTAATATATACAAGTCCATAGCCTGTAGCCTCTTTTCTTGCAAGAGAACCACCATAGCTAAGTCCCTTACCTGTAAGCACTCCCTCATAAAGCCCTGTTATACGCTTATACTGGCCATACATATAACCTATTTCTCTTGCACCGACACCGATATCGCCGGCAGGTACATCTTCATCTTTGCCAATATACTTATAAAGTTCTGTAATAAGGCTCTTGCAGAAAGCCATAACCTCTCTGTCACTCTTTCCCTTAGGATCGAAGTCAGAACCACCCTTGCCTCCTCCAATCGGAAGTCCTGTAAGAGAATTCTTAAAGCACTGCTCAAAGCCCAAAAACTTGATTATACTCTGGTTTACAGAAGGGTGAAATCTAAGCCCCCCCTTGTATGGTCCTATTGCATTGTTAAACTGTACTCTAAATGCTCTGTTTACCTGTGCCTGTCCCTTATCATCCACCCAAGGAACTCTAAAGGTTATTATCCTGTCAGGCTCTGTCATTCTCTCTAAAATTGCATCTCTTCTATATTTATCTTCTTCACTCTCTATAACAGGTCTGAGAGACTCAAGCACCTCTGTAACAGCCTGTATAAACTCAGACTCGTGAGAGTTTTTTTCCTTTACTTTACTAAGCACCTCGTCAACATATGACATAATATTTCTCCCTTCTGATATGAATTTTAATCTTTAATAACAAGAAATTATCCTAAACCCCAATTATTCACGCCATAGGTCACAGACCTCTTATTCCGTATAGTACAGTAGAATAATTTGGGCTAAAATCTGTTTACAGTATAAATGTATGAAGTTTTCCTGTCAACAGTTTTTAGAATCTTTGTATACAATTATACAAAATATATCTTCTCGTTATATTTATTAAAAGTTGTGGTTTCTATACACTTGCTAAGCATATTAAAAACTGTTTATATGTTATTTAAACCCAAAAAACCCGTCTCACCATTACAGTAAGACGAGCCTAATAATTTTATAATGTTAATACAAACATAATAATCCCGATTATAAGAAACAGTGGACCAAAAACTAAAAGTGCAGAGATTATCATAGCCAGTATATCCTTAAACTCCAGCTTTTCCTTTTCCTTAAAGTCCTTTAGGTCTTCTTCGTTTTCTTTCTCTTCTCCACTCAGATATCGCATAGTATCGAAACTTCTGCCAAGCTTTTTCTGAAAAAACATTATTCTTTCTCTCCATATAAGCCAAGCTTATGGTGGCAGGCAACCCTATGTCCTGGTGCAACTTCCTCAAATACAGGAGTTACATGCTTACAAATCTCTGTACAGTAACGGCATCTGGTATGGAATTTACAACCCTTTGGCGGGTTAATAGGACTTGGGATATCTCCCTCTATAAGTATGGTCTCTTTTTTATCCTTATCTACATCTGTAGTAGGAATTGCAGAAAGTAGAGCCTCTGTATAAGGATGGCTAGGATGTGCGTAAAGCTCTTCAGTATCAGCCTCCTCTACCATACTTCCGAGGTACATTACACCAACTCTGTCACTTATATATTTAATTACACTAAGGTCATGTGAAATGAAAAGATAAGTAAGATTACTCTTTTCCTTCAAGTCAATCAAAAGATTGATAACCTGTGACTGAATGGACACATCAAGTGCTGAAACTGCTTCATCACATACCACAAACTTAGGGCGAAGTGCGAGCGAACGGGCAATACCTATACGCTGACGCTGTCCACCTGAAAACTGATGTGGATACCTGTGAATGAAATATGGTGCAAGACCGCATTCTTCCATAACTTTAAGTATGTACTCCTGCATTTTCTCATCATTTTCAGTAAAAATATTATGTGCAAGCAAACCTTCTCCAATAATCTGACCTACTGTCATTCTTGGATTTAGAGATGAATATGGATCCTGGAAAATAAGCTGAAGATCTCTTCTAAGTCCTCTTATCTCATGCTCTTTAAGCTTGGCAAGATTTATTCCGCCATCTCTGTAAACCTCATGCTTTTCAAAATCCGGATTAGATCTGATTTCTTTACGCTTGTCATCTAAGATTTTACGAAGCTTGGCAAGTTCCTGCTCCTGTCCTGTTCTACTTTCACGAAGTTTATCTATTTTATTTCTAAGACCTTCTCTTGGTTTTTTATCATACTGTTTTTGATATAAATCCTCTTTTTCCTTTGAATCATAAATAGCTGCCGCATGAGTATGCTCTTTAATAAGAAGACCGGAAATCTCCGATAAATCATCAAGTACAAAGAAACCGCCTACAAGCTCTACTATATTAAGATAAGCTTCTTTAGTCTTTCTTACCGCCTCATTATATTTTTCTAAGGTTTCAAATTTTTCTTCATCATTTGAAGCTGCCTCATTTGCCTTTTTAGCCTCTTCTTCCTCTGCTACAAGTCTTTCCCATTCCTTTTTAAGTACAGGAATTTTCCTTAAAGTTTCAGCTACATAGACCGGTGCAAGATCATCAATATTTCTTCCATAGTACATAGTGCGTCCTGCTGTCTGCTTATAAAGCTGCAAAAGCACACGACCAAGAGTAGACTTACCACAGCCTGACTCTCCAACAAGACCATAAGTCTCGCCTTCTCTAATATCTATAGAAATACCGTCATTAGCTTTTACATAGCGTTGTTTCTCTCCAAAGCCTTTTTTGATAGGGAAATACTGTTTTAAATCTTCTATATGAAGTAATACATTTTTTTCGTTATTATTTTCCATTTTTTCTTGCCCCCTTTTCAGGATAGAAACACCTTACCTGATGTCCGGGCTCAACTTCTGTGAGTTCCGGCTGTTCATTCAGGCATTTCTCCGTACAGTATTTACAGCGTGGGGCAAACTTACATCCCTTTGGAAGATCAAGAGGATGCGGAACAGCACCCGGTATAGCTTCAAGCCTTACACCTGAAGGGGTATCAAGTCTAGGTATAGAGTTCATAAGACCTTCCGTATAAGGGTGGTTATAATTATCTTTACCGAAGATTGTCCTTGAAGGAGCCATCTCTACAACCTGGCCACAGTACATAACCGCTACATCATCCGCCATTTCATTTATTACACCGAGATCATGTGTGATAAACAATATAGATGTACCTCGCTCATTTTTAAGCTCATTCATAAGTTTAAGTATCTGAGCCTGAATAGTAACATCAAGAGCCGTGGTAGGCTCATCTGCTATAAGAAGCTTAGGACGGCAGGCAAGAGCCATAGCAATCATAACTCTCTGCCTCATTCCACCTGAAAGCTGGTGAGGATACTGTTTTGCCACAGCTTCAGGATTAGGTATCTTAACTGCACTAAGCATCTCCACAACTTTTGCATTAGCCTCTCTTTTGCTCATTCCCTGATGAATAATAAAAGGCTCTGCAACCTGTCTTTCTATAGTAAATATCGGATTCAGACTTGTCATCGGCTCTTGGAAAATAACTGAAATATCATTTCCTCTTATCTTCGACATATCTTTTATAGATACACCTGCCAAGTCCTTACCGTCAAATATAATTTTACCGCCTGCAATTTTTCCGTTACCGTCAAGAAGTTTAAGGATACTCATAGCAGATACACTTTTACCGCTTCCGCTCTCGCCTACTACTCCTAAGGTTTTACCCGCCTCAACATGGTAGGTAACACCATTTACAGCCTTAACTATGCCCTTCTTGGTAGTAAAGAAGGTTTTTAAGTCCTGTAACTCAAGTAAATACTTGTTTTCTTCCACCTTTCTTACCTACCTTTCATTAGACTTAGGATCAATAGCATCTCTTAAACCGTCACCTACAAGGTTAATGCAGATACAGCATACACCAAGTAAGATAGAAGGGAATACCCATCTCCACCAGTAACTTTTAATAACTACCGAGTTGATACAGCCGTTAAGCATATTGCCCCAGGTAGGTCTTGGAAGTGCAACACCGAAACCCAAGAAAGAAAGTGATGACTCTGTAAGCATACAGGTTGCAAATTCAAGTGTTGCAGTAACTATAATAACTGAAATTACATTTGGAATGATATGTTTAAATACTATTGTAAGTTCCTTTATACCCATAGCCCTTGCTGCCGTAACAAATTCCTGTTCACGCTCTGCAAGTACCTGTGCTCTTACAAGTCTGGCAAGAGTTGTCCACGAAAGTATACCGAGAATAACCATTATCATAAATATTCTGGCACCTTCCGGAAGCTTTCCTCCAACTATGGAAGAAAGAATCATAGCAAAAGGAAGGAAAGGTATAGATGATACCATTTCTGTAAGTCTCTGAAGAAGAATATCAACCGTTCCCCCAAAGAAACCGGATATACCACCGATAATAACACCGATAAATACAGAAATTATAACTGAAACCGCACCCATGGTCATAGTCATTCTGCCACCATTTACTATACGATTAAGCAAATCTCTTCCAAGCTCATCCGTACCTAAAAGATAGCCTTTAAGACCGAATGTAGTTACTTTGCCGTCTTTAGTAACTGCATAGTTTTGATATGAACCTGAAAATACTTTAGTAATGCCTTTTACGGAAGGTGCATCCGCCTGACCGAAATTATTTTTACCCCAAGCAATAACAGAACCGTCCTCAAGTACTGCTGCATAATGATAGCGTCCGCCCTGTAAAGCTGTTATCTTAGAATTAGTTTCAGGTACTTTATCTTCTCCATTCTTTAAGTTACCCCAAACTACTACTGAACCATCCTCTTTAAGTGCAGCTACTGTAAATCCTGATGCTGCTATATCTTTAACACCACCGTTCTTTAACTCCTCCGGAATCTTAGATACGGAAGAATCGTTAGAACCCATATAAACTACATCTCCCGCCTTTGTAAGTGCTACAAGTGCATCCGAGGTAAATGCAAGTTTTACAATTTCCCCCTGATACTTACGCCTTATCTTTGCATCATTTAATGAAGTATTTCCAAAGATATAAGCATTTCCATTATCCATAACTACACCGGTAATTTGATAGCCTGCTGTAAGCTGAACTATCTTTCCACCGTCATTTTTAATATCGGGATTTATATCTATCTGTTTAAGTCTCTTATTTCCCCATGCAATAAGTTCATTTTTGTCTGTAAGTGCAACTACATGGTCAATACCGGCTGCTACCTTAACAAATTTTTTACCTTTTATTCCTTTTGGAAAATCTTTGAGGTTAACAGTAGGAAGCACCTGAGTCTTACCCCATATATAAAGTCCACCAGTTTTACTTACACCTACAGAAAAGCTTGAACCTATAGCTATATCTGCCACCTTACCCTGAAGTCCCTTTGGAACGCTCATCATATCAAGACCCGGAGATAAATTAATCTGTGTACTCTCTTCATAGGAAAGATCCTGCACAAAGAAAATCGGTCCGATAATTACAAATAAAAATATACAGACAAAAACTAAAAGTCCTGTCATTGAGAGCTTGTTAGATACAAAGTTCTTAACAACAGTTCTCCCCGGTGACTGCATCTGCTCTTCTTTGAATATATCTACATCTTTTTCTTCTATACCGTTTCTTGGCATAAACAGCCTCGTAAGCAGGGAGGCACGCTTTTTCTTATTATTTTTTTCTGACATCTTCTCCTCCTTACTATTTTGCTATTCTTACACGAGGATCAACTATACCGTAACTAAGGTCGATGATTAAGTTACCTACAAGAGAAACTACAATATAAAACATCTGAACTCCCATAGCAAGGTTATAGTCAAGTCCGTTAAGAGCTTTAAGATAAATTTTTCCCATACCGTTAAGAGCGAAAATAGACTCAGTTATAATTGAGCCTGAAAATATAGCTACAAACCAGCTTATAATAAGGGTTATAATAGGAAGAAGTGCATTTCTCCAAGCATGTGAATATATAACCACTTTTTCAGTAAGTCCCTTTGCTCTTGCTGTTCTTATATAATCCATTCGCAGCGAGTCTATCATCGCCGCTCTCACATATCTTGTCATTCCTCCAAGTGACGCAAGCGTAAGTACCATAGTAGGAAGTATCATATATTTCACTCTATCAAGAAAAAGTACCATAGGACTACCTGTAATATTAGGTGTATTCATACCGGAAACCGGAAACCACCTAAGCTGTACTGCAAAGAAGTAAATAATAATAAGTGCGAATATAAATACCGGCAAACTGTACCCGACAATGGTTAATACTTGCACTGCCGTATCAAACTTTGAAAACTTTTTGACTGCACAATATATGCCAAGCGGTATAGTTATTCCCAATGCAAAAAAGGTTACAAGAAGGTTCAGAAAAATAGTATTCTTCATAGGCCCTGTTACAACCTCTGTAACCGGCTTTTTATATATAATGGAATCACCAAAATCAAGGGTGATAACTGATTTTATCCATTTTCCATATCTGACCGGTGCAGGGTCATCAAGTCCCATCTGCTTTCTCATATTCTGATAAACCTTTTCAAACTGCTCCGGTTTAAGTTTTTCGCGTTGACTTGATACCTGCATCATAGCCGGGTCACCCGGAATTGCATTATACAAGGCAAAAATTAAAACTGACATGGTGAAAAATACAAATACCATGTAGAGTAAACGCTTTGTAATATACTTTAGCATACTTACTACCTGCTTTCATTATAATTAGAAATTATTACTTAATTTCTGCTCACTGCATATAGGACGGATTCCATCCTTAGTGCAGTAAACAGAAAGTCGCATTCTAGTATACAATAATACACGCCCTTTTGCAAGCGGAATATCGCTAGAACGGGGAATAAGTCCGAGAAAATACTCTCTCGGACTTAGGTTTCTTACTATATATTAATAATTTTTTCAAATTATTAATTTTACTGCTGAACCCAGCAATAGTTAATTTGTGATGTTATATCCCAAATCGCATCCTTGATTCCTTCATAACCCTTTAATTTGCCTGCAAAGAAATCATGATACTCATTTGAGTAAAGTGGAATATCAGGAAGCATCTCATTCCATCTCTGCTGGAACGCTACAAATCTGTTAAGATATTCTTCTGTATCACTAGGGTCAACAAAGTTTAATTCTTTGGCAAGTTTCGCAAGTTTTTCATCTGAAATTCTATTTTGATTTTGAGTATTGCCGATAGCAAAATTAAATTCCGGATTATAAATTGCAGTAAAACCTACTCCCATATTATACATATTGTAATCATTCTTCTTCTGCTGTTCAAAGTTTTGTATAAGTTCATTAAAAGTAACTGTACTCTGCTTAATCTCCATGCCGACTTTCTTTACATCTTCACTATTGGCAAGTTTTGTAGCAAGAAGGTCAGATACAGGGTTATTTTCAGATGAACACCAGTTGATTGAAAGAGGCATAAGCTTTCCATCATCAAGTTTCTTATAACGAATACCGCTCTTATATGGCTTGCCATCTTTATCAAGAGTAAATCCTGCTTTCTCAAGTTCCGCTACAGCATTGTCTACTGAGAAACTGTACTGATTGAGAGCACCAATTTCATCCTCTCTCTCTTCTACCATCCACTGTGCTAAACCATAATAACCGTTAACTACGCTACCATGTCCGCCTGTAAATGTCTTTGCAAATTCATTTCTGTCAAGGAGGTAAGCTATGGCATGACGAACCTCTACAAACTGAGTAGGACCTCTGTCGCATACTAACACAAGCTTACCATATCCGCTACGAGGATATGATACATATCCATGGGTTCCCTTTTCTACAAGGTCCATACCTGAGTTAATCTCATCTGCACCACCCATATGAAGAAGTATATCAACACCGCCTGTTGCAAGTTCATCTATCTGTGTTTCAGACTGTACATATCTATATATAACTGTATCAATATAAGGTTTCTGTCCTTCATAATTACCCTTGTAATTAGGATTCTTTACAAGTGTATATGTATTTGAAGTTTCATCATATTTTTCTCTCATATAAGGACCTGAAAAAGCATCCATATTAAAACGAAAATCTTCAGCCGTTTTCTTAATATCCTTAGC
>CAUTOC010000027.1:0-27635 GCA_963539695.1 uncultured Catonella sp.
ATAATTATCATTAAATACAATATCTTGTGCTACTATCATAATATATTATACCAAAAAAATAAAGCCATTTTAAAAAATTATATATATTAAAATATAATAATTGTATCTTATTATTATATTTTTCTTATAACTGTAGAATACTTTTTTTCTATTATTGTAGTATGATTTCAATAACTACAAGCATATTTTCTATTACTTTAAACTTTATTTCATAATCTGAGAAAAACAGTCCATAAATTCTATCTTCATCACATTTCTGATAGGCGGGTCTCGGATCTTGAGCAAGTACCTTAATTAAAGCTTTTCTTTTATCTTGTTTTACTTTATTAAATTCTTCTTGTGGAATTTCAACTTTTAAGCTATGTTTTTTCGTAATCTCCGTGTAGCCGGAAAGTGCATCATTATGGCAATCTGTATAGGGTAAATATGGTTTTATATCATAAACGGGTGTACCGTTAAGCAAATCTGCCCCACCTACAGTAAGTACGGGACCTTCCTTAGTATTTTCTATAGAAATGAGCCTGACACTTGAAAGTCCTATCGGATTCGGTCTATAAGGCGCTCTAGTTGCAAATACTCCCAAATGCTCATTTCTCCCCAGTCTTGGCGGTCTTACACTTGCCTTAAAAGTATCTGTAACAGTTTCTGAAAATTCCCAAATAAGCCATATATAATTAAACTGCTCTAATCCCTTAAAAGCATCTATATTTCTATATTCAGGTTCAAAATATATCTTCGCTGTCAGTTCTTCTACCAAACCGCTCTGTCTCGGTATTCCGAACTTTTCTTTAAAATCGGTATATATTCTTCCAATTATTTTCATAAAATTTCCATTTCTATATCTTAATCTTAGTCCACTTCCCCTGTCTAAATCGGATTCCGGATAATATAAATCTGCTCACCTGATCTCCTGCTATTCCAAGCCATATACCGACTATACCCATTTTAAGCACATAGCCAAAGAAAAATGAAACTCCGGTTCTTATTATGGTTACACTTATAGTAGATGATATTGCTGTGTAGAGTGTATCTCCTGCACCTCTTAATGCACCTACATACACCACACTTGGAATTTGAAATAAAATAGCAGCTATTAACACATGGCTTATGCTTACACCTATTTCAACCACCTTATGATTATCAAAAAATATAGAATATATGCCTCTGCCACCCACTATATATATTACAGCCAGTACAAGGGCTATTACCATTGCAACCCTCCTACAGATAACCCCATATTTCTTTGCAAGTTCCGGCTTTTCTTCTCCGAGACTTTTACCTATTAATGCTACAACTGTAGACTGAATACCGTCTCCAAAAGAGTATGAAAGGCTTAGTAAATTCATACTTACCTGATGAGCCGCCATTTGTGAATTACCCTGATGAGCCGCCATAATAGCTGTGGACATAAAACCTATCCTCATCAAAAGCTGCTCCAAAAAAATACTATAACCGACAGAAGTAATATTTTTAAGGGTTGAAATTGAAGGTTTGATTTTTTCAGTCATCATATACCAAATATTAATAAAACAGTCTTTATTAGAAATAGATGCTATGCTCATAATACTTGCCACTACTGTCCCAAGTACAGTTGCTATAGCCGCTCCTGCTATTCCAAGCTTTGGAAAACCGAGATTACCGCCTATCAAGAGATAATTAAAAATTATGTTCAATATATTGCTGACCACATTTGTTCGCATAGTAATTCTGGTATTACCTATGCCACGCTGTGCAGAATTTATAGCCATCTGCAAAACATTAAATATTATTCCACCCATTACTATCTTAAAATAAGTTACTCCATACTCCTTAGTTTCTGCTGTTGCTCCACATAAATCCATAATATTCCCTGCAAAAACTAATGCTGTTATGCTTATAAAAATCGTTATTACAGATACAAAAAGTAAACCTGTTATAACTATTCGGTTTGCATCCCGTTTATTTTGCTGTCCGAACCTTCTTGCAACAAGGGCAGATAAAGCCACATTGACAGCAATACAAATTGCCATTCCAAGAAACTTAGGCTGAGCCGTAATTCCCACACCTGCCACAGCATTTTCACCAAGTGAACTTACCATATATGAGTCAATAAGAGCCGTAAGTGAAAAAAATACCGATTCTAAAACAGCCGGCCAAGCCATATTCAATATAGTTCCTAAAATCTTCCTATTTTCATCTTCCATTATCTTAAATCCCGTTATAAATCCGACTTAAACTAATTAAGACTTCCCTTAGCCTGTACTTCTCTCGACTTATAACCCTTTTTCCCAATTTCGTCTATTATTTCCTGTTTATGTTCCATCCTATAATCCGGGGTTATACTATTCCACCTCAAAAAGTGCTTCTACAAACTGATCTGCATCAAATTTCTGTAAATCATCTATCTGTTCTCCGATTCCTATATATTTTACAGGAATACTTAGTTCCGACTCTATTGCTATGGCTATGCCGCCTTTAGCTGTTCCGTCAAGCTTGGTTAATACTATTCCGTTTACCGGAGCTGCTTCAGAGAACTGCCTTGCCTGTTCTTTAGCATTTTGTCCTGTAGTTCCGTCTACAACAACAAGGGTTTCTATGGCTGCATCAGGATATTCCTTACCGATTATCCTATAAATCTTATTTAATTCATCCATAAGGTTCTTTTTGTTGTGAAGTCTTCCTGCGGTATCACAGATAAGTACATCTATATTACGGGCTTTTGCAGCATTTACTGCATCAAACACAACTGCTGCCGGATCGCTGCCTTCCTTCTGTGCAATAAGCTCCACATCCGAACGCCTTGCCCATTCTGTAAGCTGTTCTATTGCACCCGCCCTAAAGGTATCCGCTGCCGCCACAAGTACCTTCTTACCTGAGTTTTTTAGCTGGCTTGCAAGTTTTCCTACAGATGTAGTCTTGCCAACTCCGTTTACACCTATCATAAGCACTACAGATTTTTTATTCTCAAAATCATAAGCATCCGGTTTTACCTGCATCTGCTCTTTAAGACTGTTCATAAGATGTTTCTTACAGTCCGCCGGATCCTTAATTTTAAGTTCCTTTACCTTAGCTTTCAGGTTTTCTATAACAGAAGTAGTTGTACTTATACCGAGATCTGCCATTATCAGCGTTTCTTCAAGTTCTTCATAAAAATCATCATCTATAATATTATGACCTGTAAAAATATTTGAAACACTGTTCATTATATTATTTCTGGTCTTTGTAAGTCCTTCTGCAAGTTTACTGAAAAATCCCATCACTTATCACCTCCTAGTTAATATCTGCATCTATAAGGTTTACCGAAACCATTGTAGATACACCTTTTTCCTGCATGGTTATTCCATAAAGTATGTCTGCCGCATTCATAGTTCCTCTTCTATGGGTAATTACTATAAACTGTGTATTCTTGGTAAGTTTGTGCAAATAATCTGCAAATCTTATTACATTGGAGTCATCAAGTGCAGCCTCTATCTCATCTAACAAACAGAAAGGTGAAGGTTTTAGGTTTTGTATTGCAAAAAGCAGAGCAATAGCTGTAAGAGCTTTTTCTCCACCCGAAAGCTGCATCATATTTTGCAGTTTTTTACCCGGAGGCTGTGCAATTATCTTTATACCTGCCTCAAGAATATCCTCTCCCTCAGTAAGTTCAAGTCTTCCCTTACCTCCTCCAAAAAGTTCTGCAAAAGCTAAGTCAAACTGCTCATTTATGTTCTTAAATCTCTCATCAAACTGTTCTCTCATTCTTTTTTCAAGTTCATCTATTATAGCTTTAAGAGCATCTTCCGCCTTTATGATATCTTCTGCCTGAGTCTTTAAAAGTTCATATCTTGCTCCAATTTCCTTGTACTCCTCTATAGCTCCCACATTTACATTTCCAAGTTCTTTTATAAGATTTTTCTGAGTATTAATCAGCTTCTTTAATGCCAAGCCTGTATATTCCTCATCTATAGCCACCTTATTCTTAACAGCTTCCGAATAAGTCATACTGTACTCATCAAGCATATAGTTAACCATCGTTTCAAGACTTGTTTCAGACTTTTCTATAATTCCTCCAAGCCTATATATTTCTTTATCTAAATTTGCCCTCAGTCCGGCTATTTCTTCACGCTTATTTAAAAAAGCTTTGTGACTTCCTGAAATATCTTCTTTCTCAGCTAAAAGTTTTTTCTTCTTATTTTCAAAAAACTCTATCATCTCAATCAGATTCTTAATATTATCTGACAAGCCTTCTATATTTAAAGATTTTTCTTTAAGTTCCGATTCAAGCTCTAAACCTAAGCTATTTAGTTCTTTAATCTCTGTTTCTATTGCTGTTTTTTCTCTATTTACTCTCGAAAGATTTTCATTTACAAAATTTTTCTCAGTAAAAATAGTGCCTTCTGCTATTCTTAATATATTTATTTCTTCGTTAATTTTTGCCGTTTCTACTGTCAAAATTTCAAGCTTATAAAGAATATCATTTAATCCCGAAACTTCCGCCTCATTACCCTCGTCTGTATTTATTATATAATTAAGGCGTTCTATCTCTTTTTCTGCCAAGTCACATTCTTTATCAAGATTGCTTCCATCAAGTTTAACTTCATTTAAGCTCTGCTCTGCTTCTGCAATTCTTTGTTCGAGCTGTTTCCTTCCATTCATCTCGGTATTTAAGCCTATTTTAAGTTCTGACATATTTTCCTTATAAATAGATAGGCTATGCTTTGTTTCAGAAATTAAATTCCTGATATATTCTACTTCTTTCTTAATCCCTACATATTCCGCTTCAAGCCTTGTTAAACCCTCCTTTTTCTCCTCTATTTCTCTTGCCCTTCCAAGCAGATTTCCTGTATTTCTAAATGCACCTCCCGAAATAGAACCTCCCGGGTTCAACTGTTCTCCGTCAAGAGTTACTATTCTCAAAGAATACCTGTATTTTCTAGCTATTCTTGTAGCCGAGTCCATATTATCGGCAACAAGAGTACGCCCAAGTATATGGCTCACAAGCCCCGCATATTTTGTTTCAAATTCTACTAATGAAGCTGCAACCCCTATGATACCTTCCTCATTAAGTGCACCGCCGAAATTACCCGGATTATGTAAGGTCATTGAATCTAAAGGAAGAAATGTAGCCCTGCCGTGTTTATTCTCTTTAAGCCAACTTATAGTACGCTTTGCTGTAGTTTCTTTATCTGTAACTATATTTTGGATAGCTCCGCCTATAGCCGTTTCTACAGCTGTCTCATACTTTGGTTTAACTTTTATAATATCAGCTACTACACCTATAATTCCTGTTTCTTCTTTTCTATGCTCCATTATACGCTTTACCGCATTACCATAACCGTCATATTTTTCAGCCATATTCAATATAGAATTAAGTGTAGCTTTAGCTGCGAGTATCTCTTTTTGTTTATCGGAAGTTTCTTTTTCTTTATCCGCCTTATCTTTATTAAGCCTTTCTATCTGCTCTTTAGCATCTTTATACACAGTTTCCAATTTTTCAAGACTTGCCATAAGTTCTTTAATCTTTTCTGAGGCTGTATCATACTGTGTTTTAAGACTGTCACTTATTTCTTTATTTCTAAGAATTTTTTGATTAATTTCAAGCCTTTTTATCTTATGCTGTTCTAAATTAAACTTATAAAGTTCTATCTGTCCGGTTGCCTCAGCCTTTTCTTTGTCCTTACTCGCCCTTTCATTAAGTTTTATCTCTCTTTCTTTCTCAAGATTGGACTTAATTAATATTTTTTGATTTAATTTTTCTTTAAGAATAGCATCTTCTTCACTAAGTTTTTGTTCTCTATCTGCTAAATCCTCACTTTTAAGATTTATTTCAGCTTGTTCATTAAGTATCTTATTAAGCTTAAATTCAGCTTGTTTAAGCCTTTCAGAGTTTGTTTCCAAGTTTTTATTTATAGAGTTTATCTGTTCATTTATAAGTTTAAGTTCTCCCTCCGCCTTTTCACGCGATACCTGTTTTTCACTAATTAGCTGAACTGTTTCATCTATAATGTCTGACTTCTCATTTAAGGCAAGCTCAAGCTTTTCATATTCTTCTTTTATATCTTCATACTCAGCATCAGCCTCTTTAAGATTGTTTTCAGCTAAATTTCGGTCATTCTCCGCTTTTAACTTAGTTTCTGCTATATTGTCGTATTCATTTATAAAATTAATTATCTCATATTTTTTAAGTTCATCCCTATAACCGAGGTACAATTTCGCAGTTTCTGCCTGTTTCTCAAGTGGCCCTATCTGTCTTTCAAGTTCAGACATTATATCATTTACACGAGCAAGATTGGCACTTTCTTCTTCAAGATTTTTTATTGACTCCGCCTTTCTTTTCTTAAACTTGGTTATGCCGGCAGCCTCATCAAAAAGCTCACGCTTCTCCTCCGGACGACCGCTTATAATTTTTTCTATTTGTCCCTGTCCGATAATGGAGTAGCCCTCTTTTCCTATACCGGTATCAAGAAAGAGTTCACTTACATCTTTAAGTCTGCAATTATGACCATTTATCAGATATTCACTCTCACCGGAACGATATACTCTTCTGGCTACTGTGACTTCCTCATATTCTATAGGAAGTACCTTGTCGGAATTATCTATGGTAAGAGCAACATAAGCAAAACTTTGTGCTTTTCTAATTTCAGTACCTGAAAAAATTACATCTTCCATTTTAGCTCCACGAAGCTGCTTTGCACTCTGCTCGCCAAGCACCCACCTTACAGCATCTGCAACATTACTTTTACCGCTGCCGTTAGGTCCTACTATGCCTGTAATACCACCTTCAAAAGAAAACACTATTTTATTTGCAAAGGATTTGAAACCCTGTATTTCTATGCTCTTTAGGTACATAATCCTCCTTCATTTCGTTCCGCTTTTAATTTTAATATTGCATTATATGCCGCTACCTGCTCAGCCGCTTTCTTTGTATGCCCCTCTCCGATACCATACTCTTTTTCTCCAATATAAACAGCTTCCTTAAACTTTTTATCATGGTCAGGTCCATACTCAGCAAGCAATTTATAGCTGATAATTCCCAAATTTTCACTTTGTACCATTTCCTGAAAGATAGTTTTACTATCAAAAAAGAGTTTTTTATGCTCTATATCATTCAAAATATATTTTTCTATAAACTCTTTTGCATTAGTAAGACCACCGTCAAGGTAAATCGCACCTATAAGTGCCTCCATAGCATCTGAAAGTATGGAATCTCTGTTCTTTCCTCCTGTTATTGTTTCTCCATGCCCTAACAAAAGATAATCTGAAAGCCCTATTTCCCTTGCCGAATAAGCAAGTGCCGGCTCACATACAATCCCCGCACGAAGTTTGGTAAGTTCCCCCTCCTGCATTTTTTTATATCTGTTAAATAAAAACTCACTTGTAGCAAGTTCTAAAACCGCATCTCCTAAAAATTCCATTCTTTCATTACAGTCAGACTTTGAAAGATGTTTTTCATTTACAAATGAACTGTGTGAAAATGCCTTTGTAAGAAGTTTTCTGTCCTTAAATGCGTAGCCTATTGTCTGTTCTATTTTTTCAGCCTTTTCCGGTTTAATAAATAAACTCAAGCCCTATCCTCCCCTTCAAAAAAATAAAGGTCGCAAAATGCCTTTATGTATAAATCTATAAGTAAAGGCATTTAACGACAGCTCCAAATTATATTTTGTACTATTTACTGTTCGCTTGCTTCTTCAAGCTTTTCCACAGCATCACCCACTGTTACAATAGAAGTTATTACATCATCGGGAATCTCGATACCAAACTGCTCTTCAATTTCCATAATAATTGATGTAAGATCTAATGAGTCTGCTCCCAAATCATCTACAAATTTTGTATCAGGGGTTATACTGTTTTCATCAACATGAAGTACTCCTGCTACAATTTCCTTAATTCTTTCAAGTTCCATATTTCCTCCTTAAATCAGTTATTCCGATAAATATTCTTTAATTCTATCATTTATCTTTTGATTTTTAAAGCTTATACATTGAATAATGGCATTTTTTATTTCTGTATACTTAGCATTGCCATGTGTCTTTACCACAAGTCCATTAAGTCCAAGCATAGGAGCCCCTCCATATTTAGTTGCATCAAATGCGGAGAGAGTATCTTTGAGTGCTTTTTTTGAAAGCATTGCTCCTATCTTACTTATAGCCGTGCTAAGTAAACCTTTTTTTATTTCAGCCAAAAGTACTGCCGCCACTCCTTCATAAAGCTTCAAAATTGCATTCCCCACAAAAGCATCACAGACTATTACATCTGCATCTCCAAAAGGTATCTGTCTTGACTCTATACTTCCCGTAAAATTAATATCTGTACGGGATTTAAGCAACGGATAAGTTTCTTTTACAAGAGCATTCCCTTTTTCTTCCTCAACTCCTACATTTACTATTGCCACTTTAGGATTTTTAATACCGATTATGTTTTCCATATATATGGAACCCATTATGGCATATTGAACAAGATGAGCCGACCTCGAATCCACATTTGCACCACAGTCTACTAAAAGAGCGACTCCTTTTTGAGTAGGAATAAGTGACGCAAGCGGAGAGCGTTCAATTCCTTTAAGCCTGCCGACAACAAGCTGTCCCCCCACTAAAATCGCTCCTGTTGAACCTGCCGACACAAAAGCATCAGCTTCTTCTTCCTTAACTAACCTCATTGCCACTGATATTGAAGAGTCTTTTTTTCTTCTTACCGCCATAACCGGTGCTTCATCATTAGTAATAATTTCATTTGCCTCAACTATCTCAAGCACATCCCTGTCGGCAGAAATTCCTTCTGTTTTCAGCTTATCTAAAGTTTCTTCAATCACTGATGTCTTTCCAACTAAAAAAACTTTCAGTTCTTTATTTTCATTTACGGCAAAAACCGCTCCCTTAACTACTTCGTATGGAGCATTATCTCCACCCATCACATCTAACGCAACTTTAATCATTATTATTTCTTACCATCCATTAACTTTACTGTTTAATATAAAAAAATGAGCATTGAGGTTTAAAACCTATACTTGTAGACTGAATAATCTGTTCAGTACTGCCTACAAAAAGTACACCCTCCGGTTTAAGCACTGAATTGAACTTTTTAAATACCTCATTTTTTGCCTCATCAGTAAAATATATTACTACATTTCTACATACTATCATAGAACAACCCGTTGGATATGAATCTTTTAAAAGATTATGTTTCTTAAATTCCACCCTTGCCTTAATGTCATCATTAATTTTATATGAAGTAGCTGTAAGCTTGGTAAAATTCTTCTCCAACAACTCTTTTGGAAGCCCTTTCACACTATTATAGCTATATACTCCCATCTTTGCTTTTTCAAGTACCTGTTCATCTATATCTGTAGCTATTATTTTTATTTGATTAAGAGGCAAAAACTTTGAAAGCAACATAACCAAAGAATACGGCTCATCACCTGTTGAACAGGCAGCACTCCATATTTTAAGATTTTTCCCATATTTATTCATAAGATAAGGAATGATTTCCTTTTCAAGGATTGCCCACTGTTCAGGATTACGCCAAAATTCAGACACATTAATTGTAAGGTAGTTTATAAATGCCGCATACAACTCCTTGTTAGTCTTTAATCCTTTTACATAATCATCATAAGTTTTAAATCCGTTTTTTGCAATAAGAGAATCTATCCTTCTTTTCATTTGTTTCTCTTTATACGCATCCAAATTAATTGAAGACAAGGTATATATCTGCTTTTTAAAACTTTCATAATCGCTCATACTTTCCCTCCATATTTTATACTATAGTATATAAAATATTTTTATACATTTAAATTATTTTGTTTAATAGGAAACTCACGCAAAGTTTCCTATTAAAAATACTCAGCTCATACAGACCTAACTGCATAAGCTGAGCATACCTAAAATTTACTCTGCCTGATTCTCTGAAGAATCCTCAGAAGGTTTATCTTCATTTTCATCCGCTCCAACTAAAAGAGCCTTGATAGAAAGTGAAATTTTCTTTGTCTCAGCGTTAAAATCAACAATCTTTGCTGTCACTTCCTCACCTGTTTTCAGTACATCACTTGGTTTTTCAACATGATTTGTTGCTATCTGTGATACATGAAGAAGAGCATCAACACCCGGCTCAAGTTCAATAAAAGCACCAAAATCTGTCATACGGGCAACCTTGCCTGAAACTATTTTTCCAACGGCAAACTTCTCTTCTGCACCTGCCCAAGGATTCTGATCTTCAAACTTCAAACTTAAAGCAATTTTCTCTCCCTGAATATCCTTAACAAAAGTCTTTACCATATCGCCAACCTTGAATACTTTCTTAGGATTTTCAATATGTCCCCAACTCATCTCAGATATATGGAGGAGTCCGTCTGCTCCGCCAAGATCTATAAATGCTCCAAAATCAGTTACATTCTTAACTGTTCCATCTACAACCTGCCCAACTGCAAGTTTCTCAAAAAGAGCCTTTTTAAGTTCATTCTTTTTAGCTGCAAGAATCTGCTTTCTATCACCGATTACTCTTCTCTTCTTAGGATTAAATTCGCTTATTACAAATTCAATCTCTTCTCCTGCATACTTTTCAAGATTCTTTTCATAAGTATCTGATACAAGACTGGCAGGAATAAATACTCTCGCTTCCTCAACTACAACACTCAAGCCGCCATTAAGTACCTGTGTAACTTTAGCTTTAAGCACTTCCTTGTTGTTAAATGCCTCTTCAAGACGCTTGTTGCCCTTTTCAGCAGCGAGACGCTTATATGTAAGAAGCACCTGTCCATCACCGTCGTTAAGTTTAAGTATCTTAACCTGCATTTTATCATCAAGCTTTGCAACAGTGGTAAGATCAGTAGGAGTATTGGAATATTCATTCTTTGTAAGAATTCCATCCGCCTTATATCCAATGTCAAGAATAATTTCATCTTCTTTAACACCGATTACCTTTCCTTCTACCACCCCTCCGTTGTGTATTGGCGTCTTAAAAGACTCCTCTAGCATTTCTTCAAAACTCATTTCAGCCATTCTGGTCCGAACCTCCTCAATAATATTATTTGGGGTTGAAGCCCCTGCTGTAATACCTACGCAACGAAAAAGTCTTAGTTTTCCCGGTTCCAAGTCCTCAGGTGTCTGTATATAGTAAGTATCAACACATTTTTTTATACAGATATTGTATAATTTTTGAGTGTTGGAGCTATGTTTACCTCCAACTACTATCATTGCATCAGCTTCCTCCGCCAGTTTCTCTGTTTCAGTCTGCCTTTCGGATGTGGCATTGCAGATAGTATTCAAAACAATACTATAATATCTCTTTTTCTTAAAAATTTCAACTATATCTTGAAATTTATTTAAATTAAATGTAGTTTGAGCTAAAATAACATGCCGTTTGTCAAAATTTTCCGAATAATTTAGAACTTCTTCCGTTGTTTCAAATATAACCGGTTCTGTAAGACACCATCCCCTTATGCCGATAACTTCCGGATGATGTTTTGAACCTATTATTACAATTTGATTATTCGGATCTTCCGAATACTTTTTTGCAAGCTTGTGTATCTTCTTTACAAAAGGACAGGTGGCATCTTCATATTCTGTCCCAAGTGCAGAAAGCCGGTCATAGTCCGATTTAGGAATTCCATGTGATCTTATTACTAAAGTGCCTTCTTTTAAGCTCCTTAATTCATCTAAATCATTTATAACTTTTACACCTTTGCTTTCCAGCTCTTTTACTACACTTTCATTATGAATAATCTCGCCATAAGTATATACAGGCTTTCCTTCAGATGAAAGTTTATTTACAAGCTCAACAGCTCGCTTTACACCAAAACAAAAACCCGCATTTTTAGCAACCTTTATTTCCAAATATAGTTTCCTCTTTCTAAGTTTACTTTATATAAGTGTCAAAAATATGGAAATCAGAATTTATTATTTATTTAAACTCAGAATTTTTTTCACAAGCAATTTTTATTATAGCATCTGCCGCTTCATCTATAGTTAATGAAGATGTATCTACAAGGACTGCATCATCCGCCTTAATTAATGGTGCAACTGCTCTGTTCATATCCTGTTCATCCCTACTTTTTATATCATCCGTTATGTCAGCCATATTAACATTTTCGCCTTTTTCCACTAATTCCTTATATCTTCTTTCTGCACGAACTTTCACATCTGCCGTTAAAAATATTTTAACTGTCGCCTCCGGAAGTACCTTAGAACCAATATCCCTTCCATCCATAACTACAGGTCTTTTAGCTGCAAGTTCTCTTTGTAAATTAAGTAGCCTGGTTCTTACCTCAGGTATTGTTGCAAAAATTGATGCAGCCTTGCTGATTTCAGGCTTTCTTATACGCTTACTTACATTTTCATCATTAAGAAACAGTTGCTGTTCGTTATTTTCATAAGTTATATCAAGTTTAATATTATCAAGTTCGCTTTTTATCTTATCAAGTTCATTACCCTCAATTCCCTTTTCAGTCATATAAAGGGCAATCCCTCTAAACATAGCTCCTGTATCTACATAAACTAAACCAAGTTTTTCAGCAACTTTTTTAGCTATTGTACTCTTGCCGGCTCCTGCCGGTCCGTCAATCGCAATTTCCTTATTCATCTCTTCCTCTTTTTTAACATGAAAGGACAAATGAAGCAAAAACTTCATCTGTCCCCCAATATTTTATTTAGAAGCAATAGCTTCAATTTCAACCAAAGCACCTGCCGGAAGTGCTTTAACTGCAAAGCATGACCTTGCTGGTTTGCTCACAAAGTACTTCTCATACACTTTGTTAAAAGCTGCAAAATCTTCCATATTTGCAAGCAGACAAGTTGTTTTAACTACATTTTCCATTGTCAGTCCTGCCCCCTCAAGCACAGCCTGCACATTTTTGCATGACTGTTCTGCCTGAGCTTCAATCCCTTCCGCCTCGATTTTACCTACAGCGGGATTAATCGGTATCTGACCGCTTGTAAATACAAGCCCGTTAGTTTCTACTCCCTGACTGTATGGACCGATTGCCGCCGGTGCCTTATCCGTACTTATTTTGTTCATTTTAATATCCTCCGATTATGATTTATAATATTCGTAATTCGCTTAATTATTCGTCTTACGATATTTACAAAATTTATTATTCCAAATTACCTGCCACATATCCCGTTGACCAAGCAATCTGCAAGTTAAAACCTCCGGTAAGTGCATCCACATCCAAAATTTCGCCCGCAAAATAAAGTCCTTTTACTTTTTTAGATTCCATTGTCTTTGGGTTAATCTCTTTTACGGATACTCCTCCTTTGGTAATTACAGCCTCTTCATAGCCTTTTAAGCCTGTTATATTAAGCGTAAAATGCTTAAACATATCTATTATAACACTTCTTTCCGATTTAGTTAAGTCCCCCGCTTTTTTTTCTATGTCAATTTTCGTTCTTTCTAAGAATACAGGTATAAGGCTCTTTGGCAGCAATTTATCAAAAGCGTTTTTAACTGCCTTTGCCTTAAATTCCGTAAAGTCTCTCAATAATCTTATATCCAGTTCTCCTTCAGAAAGTGCAGGTTTTAAGTCTATACTCAGTATGCCGCCTTCTTTATAAAACAAATCCCCGGCTATACTGCTTGCAGAGAGTATAAGGGGACCGCTTACACCATCTCTTGTAAAAAGCATCTCACCAAGTTCATCAAACACCTGCTTTTTTCCGTTTTTAACACTTACCCTTACATTTTTTAATGAAAGCCCCTGTAAATCTCTAATAAATTTTTCCTTTACAAAAAGAGCTACAAGGCTTGGTCTTAAATCTTTAATTGTGTGTCCCGCCTGTCTTGCAAACTCATATCCGTCTCCTGTAGAGCCTGTTGACTTGTAAGAAAGCCCTCCTGTAGCAACTATAACCTTATCAGCTTCTACAGTTTTACCGTCTCTTAATTTAACTCCAACTATTTCATTTCCTTCTTTATTTATAACAAGTGCATCTACCGGTGTATTATAACGCAACTTAACTCCTGCATCCTCCATAGCTTTATCAAGAGCCTTAATTACATCAGAAGATCGATCACTTATTGGAAAAACCCGGTTTCCTCGCTCTACCTTCAGCGGACAATTCATACTTTCAAAAAAATACATTACATCTTCACTTGAAAACATAGAAAATGCACTATACATAAACTTAGGATTACGGATAGTATTTTTTATAAGTTCTGTATTCTCTACTGCATTTGTTACATTACAACGCCCTTTCCCCGTAATATATATCTTTTTACCGGTCTTTGCATTTTTTTCAAACACCGTAACTTCATGTCTGTTTCTAGCTGCAAAAATGGCTGCCATACTGCCTGCTGCCCCTGCTCCTACAATTAAAATTCTACTCATCCGACATAAACGGCTTTTTCTCGGACAGTTTAAGCTGTTTCGATATATAAGCCTCTCCATTCAATTTAAAATATATTTTTTTATAATCTTTAATATTATCCAAGATACTGTAAGAAATACATTCCAATACCATTGTTTCCGATATATGATTTTTCCTTCCGAAAGGATAATCTTTATCTGTAGCAAGAAAATCTACTGTTATGGAATCGCCCTCTATTTTTACATTCACACCTACATCATCTATTAAATCAGCAATTTCAAGCAAAACCGATTCAATTATTGTTTCCGGTTTTAATCCTCCATCATCAGTCACCATACTGTTTTTAGCTACCACTTTATCATTTTCTGTATCAATAGTATATATGTTTATTTTTTTCTGCTTAATACTTATATTCTCGGAACTTCCTTCCTTATCCGGAATTTTAATTATTGTATTAACTGTACTTGATGTCTGTGAATCGAAATTACTGATAGGTTCATTGGAGGATATATGCTTAGAACTGATATTATCTATATTTTTTTTATTTCCACAAGCTGTAATTCCAAGCGAAATCACAAAAATACATACCAATGTTCCCTTAAATCTTTTAAACATAAAAACCTCCTTTCCTTATAATCACATTTATAAGATAGGGGGTTTTATTGTCAGTTATGTGGCAGATAAAATAATTTTTAGAGCTTCTTCAACCGTTTTATTCCGAATCTCACTTCTGTTTCCTTGAAAATGAAATTTATATAAAGCCTTTGTTAATTTTTTATCCATCTTATTTCTCAGGCAAATCCCTATATACACAGTACCAACAGGCTTCTCATGGCTTCCACCAAGAGGTCCTGCTATTCCTGATACTGCAATGGCAATATCTGCACCTGCTTTGTTTAACACTCCTTCTGCCATTTCCGCAACAACCACATCACTTACCACTCCAAAGCTTCTTATACTTCCTTCACTAACACCCAAAAGCCTTATTTTAGCTTCATTGGCATAAGTAATATATCCCTCATTAAAACATCCTGATGCTCCTGAAACATTAACTATAGTAGCCGCTATAAGTCCTCCCGTACAGGACTCGGCGGTTGTTATAGTCAGATTTTTTTCAAGTAATTTTTTTACTACTTTTTCCTCAAGTGTCATTATTTTGTTTCCTTCAATACATCTTTATTTTTAACAATATAATCTATAAGTGAAACTATTGTAAGTATAAGAGAACCCCAAATTAATATCTGTTCTAAAAGCTGCCATAAGGGATGTATAAAATGGAAAATAAGCATCACACTCATAACCATTTGAAAAACCGTTTTAAGTTTTCCCCAAATTCCTGCCGCTATTACAATGCCCTTGTCTGCTGCTACAAGTCTGAAACCGCTTATAATAAATTCTCTGCTTAAAATCACAATAACAATCCAAGCAGGAAACAACCCTTTTGCCATAAAACAAATTAGAGCTGATTGCACAAGTAATTTGTCAGCCAACGGATCCATAAATTTTCCAAAATTGGTGATAAGATTGTAATGTCTTGCTATCTTCCCATCTACCAAATCCGAAAGTGCTGCAATTATAAAAATCACTCCGGCTATAATCTCATTATATGGTATCTCTTTAATAAGCATACAAGCCACAAAAAACGGTATCATAAATATTCTGAATACCGTAATCTTATTAGGCAGATTCATCTTTCACTCCTCCTAAACCAGAACTCCGAATAAATCATACTCGTCTGAGGCAATAATTTCCACCTCTACAAGTTCACCTGACATAATTTCATAATCAGATTCAAAAAACACCTGTCCGTCAATATCAGGTGCATCCATATATGTTCTGCCAATATAGACTTTTTTACCGTCTTTATTAACTTCCTTTATAGAAACAAAGGCTTCTCCATTTACAGAATCGCTCGGAACTGTACCTTCCACAAGTACTTCATAGACTTTACCAATCCTGCTTTCAGCTTTTTCGGCAGAAATTTCCTGTTGAAGTTCCATAATTTCGTTTCTACGGGCTATCTTAACTTCCTCATCTATCTGATTATCCATCCCTGCGGCAGGCGTTCCCTCTTCTGCCGAATAAGTAAATACTCCAAGCCTGTCAAATTCCATTTCATCCACAAAATTATAAAGTTCTTTAAAATCATCCTCCGTTTCTCCCGGAAACCCTGTGATAAGTGTTGTTCTAAGTGTAATATCAGGTATTTCTTCACGAAGTCTTGCAATGCGTTCCCTAAGCTCAGCCTGATTGGTTCTTCTTGCCATTCTTTTAAGCATAGAATCTGAACTGTGCTGAATAGGTAAGTCTATATAATGACAGACTTTCTTTTCATTTTTAATTGCATAAATAATCTCATCTGTAATTTCTTCCGGATAACAGTATAACAGTCTTATCCATTCAATTCCAGTAATTTTTGATAATTCATGTATTAAATCAGGTAAGGCTTTTTTTCCATAAATATCTATTCCATAAAGAGTAGTTTCCTGTGCTACCAAAAGCAGTTCCTTAGTTCCTCGTGCAGCAAGGCTTTCCGCCTCTTTTATTATAATCTCCATAGGTATACTTCTGAAATTCCCTCTAATATAAGGAATAATACAGTATGTACAGCGTTTATTACAGCCTTCTGCTATTTTTATATAAGAAGATATTTCTCCTGCCGGTACAAGGCGTACTTCTTCACCTCCTGCAAGACGGTCAAGGTCATCTATATATATAGATTTACTATCTTTTTGTTTCCTAGTCTTAATTTCATTGATTGCAGCTACTATATTATCATAAGCTGTTGTTCCTATTACTGCATCCGCTTCCGGAAGTTCATCAGTTATCATAGACCGGTATCTTTGTGCAAGGCATCCTGTCACAATCAGCCCTTTAAGCTTTCCTTCTTCTTTAAGCTCACCTATTTCTATAATTGTATTGATACTTTCTTCCTTGGCATCTCCTATAAAGCAACAGGTATTGACTACAGCATAGTCCGCATCATAAAGTTCATCTGTAATTTCGTACCCGTTTTTACTTAAAAGTCCCAGCATAATTTCGGAATCTACAAGATTCTTGTCACAGCCAAGTGATACCAGATATATCTTTTCTGTCATTTATTCTCCAATTTCTAATGATTTTCTTCTCCATCTTTTATATTATCTACCGCTATCAAAAGTGCAATGAGTGCTTCTTCAAATTCAGCATCAAATACTCTTATTACATAGGTATCTCCCCAAGATAAAAACTGCTTACTTATGTTGCCAACTTCCGTACCGTTATTAAATACCCCAAAATCCATATCCCAGAAGCTTCCTTCAAGCCTTAAAGAGTAATCATCTGAGAAAATATCAATCGATTTCTTAAAAAATGTGAAGTTCTGCCTGATATGAGCTGTCTTACCATTACTGAAGTCAACTGTATACTTTGGCATAATGGTGAGTACCTCTCTATTTATAACAAAAGCTTCACTTCCATCCATTCGGCTCACATGTACAGTATTACCGATAAGTCTGAAATCCTGATCTACATGATAAACCGGATTCTGATTTGCATCCATAACATCATAGTGGTCGGTTATTTTAAATACTTTTTGTTTAATATATAGTTCGTACATAGATACCTCTCGTTTGTTAATCCCCATAAATTACAGTATATAATAAATTGGTGAGATACGCAATTAAATCTTAAACCCAAATTATCTAAATATTTTTCCCGTAATGATATCTGCAAGCCAATATATAGACATTTTCTTCATCAATTTTATATATCAGCCTGTCTTTATCATTAATTCTTCTGCTCCAAAATCCTGCAAAATTTCCTCTTAAAGCTTCAGGCTTACCCATACCCTCATTTCCATTCCTTGCTATATCTTCAATTAGTTGATTTATTTTTCTCAAAGTTTTCCTATCTTCTGTCTGCCAATACATATAATCTTCCCAGCCATTTTTTGTAAAAATCTTATTCATCAGCTCCTACCTCTATAAGCTCATGCATTGCTGTCATTCCGTTTTCAAGCTGTTCTTTTGATTCTAGCAGCCTGTCATAGTTACATTTTTCACCCATTACATACATATTCTCTAACATATTGTTATATGATTCTTCCGACAAAATCACAACATTTTTATTATTTTTCCTTGTAACGATCATTGTTTCATAATCATCACTAACCTTGTCCATATATGTTTTCATATTTTCTCTCAGAGTTGTATAATTCACTGCTAACATATCCACCTCCATATTTACAGCTGTTTTATTTGTTATTATTTTTATAATTTTATTATAAAGTACAATTATCTGTACGTCAACTTCGGTATTCAAAAACATTCAATTTTACAGTAATTTCGTAATTTCATATCTGTTATATAATCAAAATTTATGCTACAATACTTTTAGATATTTATAATTTTTTCTAGGAGGGAAAATTTATGTTAGCTTTAATTACAGGTGCAAGCAGCGGACTTGGCATAGAATTTGCGAGACTTCTTGCTATAAACGGCTATAATTTGATTATAAGTGCAAGGAGAAAAGACAGACTGGAGTCACTTAAAAAAGTTTTGGAAAAGAAATACAAAATTGATGTAGAGGTATTTCCGGCTGATTTATCTAAAGTATCAGAAGTAGAACGGCTTGCAAAACATTGTTATAAAAATAATATAGATGTACTTATTAATAATGCAGGCTTTGGTATACTTAAAGCAATTCATAATATATCAAATGAAGAAAATACAAATTTAATTAATACAAACATAACAGCCCTTACCCTTCTTAGTCAGGGATTCATAAAAACACAGGAAAAAGGCTATATACTGAATGTCGCAAGTATTGCAGCCTTTCTTCCGGGACCTCTGCTTTCCTCTTATTATGCTTCAAAAGCCTATGTACTAAGCCTTTCTGCTGCTGTTAATGAAGAACTTAAAAGAAATGAAAAACCTATCTTTGTTACCACTCTTTGTCCCGGTCCGATGAAAACTGAGTTTTTTACTACAGCAGGAGCTTCTAAGGAATTTGCAACCGCCACTCCGAGAGCTTGTGCAAAGAGGGCTTTAATAGCAATGTTTAAGAGAAAACCTGTAGTTTTCTCTGATAATCTGATAGCCCTTGCAGCCTTCGTAACTAAATTTTTACCTTTTAATCTGCTTACTAAAATAAGTTATAGGATACAAAGAAGTAAGTTTATGTAAAATCATAAGAGGAAGTATCGGTGATTAGCCTTTACTTCCTCTTACTAATTAGTTTCTATAACATCAAATCGGAGCACAAGCTTCTTTAAGCCAAGCTAACTCTTCACCTTCAAAATGAGGTGAAAGTTTCTCAAATACCAGTCTGTGATAAGCATCTATCTGCTCTATATCTTTCTTTTCAAGATAATTTACATCAATAGCCTCTTTATCAATAGGAGCATAAGTCACCGGCTCAAAGCACATAAACTGACCATATTCATTCTTAATATCCTTCTTGCAAAGCAGTTCATTTTCAATTCTAATACCATGGCTGTTCTCTGTATAAACACCCGGCTCATCTGTAGTTATCATACCTTCCTCAAGCACCGCACTGTCGTTTCTTTCAGGAACCATTTTCCACCTGAAACCGTTTGGAGCCTCATGTACATTTAAGAGATAACCGACTCCATGACCTGTACCACACCTGTAGTCTATACCTATATTCCAAAGCGGAGCACGGCAAAGTATATCGAGATTGATACCTGTGCAGCCATATAAGAATTTTGCATTTAAAAGATTTATATGCCCTTTAAGAGTAAGAGTATAATCGCGTTTCCATTCGTCTTTAATTGGTCCCAGCACTATAGTTCTGGTGATATCTGTAGTTCCCTCATAATACTGTCCGCCTGAATCTACAAGTAATAATCCCTCAGGTTTAAGTTCAGCATCATGCTCAGGGGTAGCTGAATAGTGCATCATAGCTGCATTGGCATTATATGCGGAAATCGTATCAAAAGAAAGCTCAATAAAACCTTCCTGCTCTCTTCTTCTCTCTTCAAGATAATCGCTTGCAGAAATTTCGGTAATCTTAATTTTACCGACATTTTTTTTGAGCCAATATATAAATTTTGTTACTGCAATTCCGTCCTTTATATGAGACTTTTTAATATTTTCTATTTCTATGGGGTTCTTTTTAGCTTTTTCAAGTGTTGTCGGATTAATCTTATCAAGTTTCTCTGCACTTTCAGGTATATTGCTGTAGATTGCATAGTTTACCTTATTTCCGTCAAGCATTACCTTCTTACAGTCTTTAAGTCCTTTTATATACTCATAAATATCGTTGTATGGCTTTATTTGACGCAATTTCAGCTCTAAGCTTATCATTAAGTACAGCTTCATTTAGAAAAAGTACAGCTTTATCCATAAATACCACCGTATAAGAAAGCACTACAGGGTTGCAAGGGATATCATCTCCACGCATATTATAAAGCCAAGCTATATCGTCAAGAGAAGTAAGTATAAAGGCATCTGCACCCTCATCTTTCATCGTTTTTCTTACAAAGGCAAGCTTATCTGATACAGATCTTCCTGAATATTTCTCTTCAAGGAAAAATGCAGGCTTAACAGAAAGTGCCGGTCTGTCTGTCCAAAATGTGTCAACCAAATCTTTATCATACTTAATAGTCGCATTTTTCTCAGCTATAGCCTTCTCAAGCTTGTTGCCTAACGCAGAATTTATAACTCTACCATCAAAACCCAGCACGCCATTTTCAGGTATATTATCCTCAATATATTTTCCTATCTCAGGTACATTTTCTGTACCCATACGCATAAGTTCTATGGTGCTTTCTTCAAGTTCTTTTTCTGCCTGAATAAAGTATCTGCCATCTGTCCAAAGTGCAGCCTTTTCCTTTCCTACTAAAAGAGTGCCTGCTGATCCTGTAAAACCTGACATATATTTTCTTACACTAAAATGCTCTCCTGCATATTCTGATTCATGGAAATCGGCAGTAGGTATAAGATAAAGGTCAATTCCTGCTGCTGACATTTCTTCTCTTAATTTTGCTAATTTTTCTTTAACTTCCATTTTGTCCTCCTTGTATTAGTTAGAACTAATTTTCATAGAAAAAGTCTAACACAATAGGGTAGTTTTTTAAAGCCTTGATTTTCCATCTTGACATATACAATTTTGAAGTATATCATAAAAATAGTGGGATATCCCACTTTCAATTATAGGAGGTATAAACTATGACAGCCGTAAAGGATTATACAGTTCATATTGATAGTAAAAAAAGAATTACTCTTAGGGGAGCATTATATAAATACTACAATGTAAAAGAATATGATAATAGATGTATTGTACTTGAACCTCGAGAATTAACTATTCCTGATGGAATTTCTGTCAAAACATTAGAAGATATGGATAAAGCAGTTAATAATTTCAAATTAGGAAAAGTTTCTGAACCTATTGATTTATCTAAGATTTAATTATTTAGGAGGCAAGTATGGCAGGTTCAAATTTTGGTACTTTATTCCATATTTCCACTTGGGGAGAGTCGCATGGAGCGGGACTTGGAGTGGTTATAGACGGCTGTCCGGCAGGTCTTTCACTTAGTAAAAATGATATTATGCCTTATATGAACAGAAGAAAACCGGGAGCCAATGCTTTTACCACACCAAGAAAGGAAGCTGATGATATAGAAATTCTTTCAGGTGTATTTAACGGGCTTACAACCGGCACTCCCATATCTATGATGGTACGAAATGCCGACCGGCATTCAAAAGATTATGATAAAATAGCCGAATACTACCGTCCCGGACACGCTGACTATACCTTCGATGAAAAATACGGTTTTAGAGATTACAGAGGCGGAGGACGCTCTTCAGGCAGGGAAACTCTTGCAAGGGTAGCCGCAGGTGCAGTCGCTTCCAAGTTACTTAAAGAGTTCGGTATAGAGGTACTTGCTTACACATGTTCAATAGGTGATATTACCCTTCCCAAACATCTACTTGATAATAAAGAAAATATAACTAAAGAAGCCGTACTTAACAGTTCCCTTTTTATGCCGGATGAAGATACAACAAAAAAAGCAGAGGAATATCTTTACAGTATAAAGAAAGAATTAAACTCTTCCGGCGGTGTTGTAGAATGTATAGCCAAGGGACTTCCTACAGGACTTGGTGAGCCTGTCTTTGATAAGTTAGATGCAAAACTGGGACAGGCACTCTTTTCTTTAGGTGCAGTTAAAGGGGTTGAAATTGGTGATGGATTTACAGCAAGCCATAGCACCGGTCTAAGCAATAATGATACTTTTATATTAAAAGACGGCAAAATAACTAAAGCTACAAATCATTCGGGCGGTGTACTTGGCGGTATGAGCGATGGTTCTACTCTTGTAGTGAGGGCAGCTTTCAAGCCTACCCCTTCCATTGCTACCACACAACATACTGTTAATAAAAACTTAGAAGAAATCGAAATAAATATAGAAGGTCGCCATGATCCTATTATAGTTTCTCGTGCTGTAGTTGTAGTAGAAACTATGACAGCCCTTGTACTGGCTGATTTACTTCTTCAAAACACTGTGGCTAGACTGGAAAATCTGAGAAAAATATATGAGAAATAATTAAAAAAGCTGAACCTGCACTCCTGCATCTTCAGCTTTTATTTTTATTACATTATATCTATGCAGCTCCGATTCCATATAGCTCCATCATTCCATTTACCATTACACTAAGTTCAGGAGACTTCTCCCCTATCTCAGTAAGTCTTACTCCTAATTCCGTAATTACATTTGCATTCTGTTCAAGTTTTTCCCTTATACTCTGTCTGCGTTCATTTAGTTTATGTCTTATCTCAACCATTTCTTTATGGTCTACAACAGCATCTGCCTGATAAGACCAAACTTCCGTATCATGAATTCTGTACTCATTCAAAATCTCTTTATATTTATTATTATAAAATTCATAAGTTGAGGAGGCTTTCTTGCGTTTAATTTCATCCTCTATATAAGCCATATACTGATTGTATCTATATTCCAGTTCCAACACATTATTTACCGCATATTTATCATGGCTAAAATCAAGAGATGCTTTCTGATTCACATATTTTATTTTCACTGTATTGGTAAGTGATATAAGTTTATTTTCCTTAGATGCGTTTAACTTCAAGGCTTTAGAATTTTTATCAGTTTCTAAAAATATATAAAATGCAATAAATATCCCACCAATAATTGTGAGCAAAAATGCAGTATCGGCAAAGGTATCAAATAACATATAAAGAATCAGATACATTACCAAAAGCAGACCTATAACTATTCCTGATACTATGCCAAGCTTGTTTAAAAATAACTTTTTACCAAGCTCAACTTCTTCTTCATGCTTTAGTACCGCCTTTTCTCCCGCCAACTTTCTTAGGTCGCTCTTGATTACAAGTTCATACTCTTCTTCTTTTTTCAACCTTTTTATTTCTTCCGGCAATACATCCTCATATTTCTCCATTATGCCAAATTCAAATTCAGTTAACTCTGTCCGTTTTCTTTTTAAATTTAAAATATCTTTCCTTAACACAAGTAGATGTTTAGCAATATCTACAAGCTCTTCCTTAGGCTCAACAGGCAGACCGTCAATTATCTGTGCATCCTGAAGAAAACGGTTTACTTCATCATATTCTTTCCGAATTATTTTTATTTGAAGTTTGGCATTGTCAATAGTTTCACAAATTGTCCGCACTTCATTTTCATAATCCTCTTTTATCTCTATCTTAGCGTTATTCTTCTCTTTTTTATGAAACAAGCCCATTCCAAGCTCCTTCCCTATATCCAGTCTTAAATTCTTCAAGTTTAAGCTCTGTTTCTTTGTATCCTTCTGCTACTTTATCTGTTTTAAGTTTGTCAAATATATTATCAATATTTTTAATATTTTCTCCATTTAAAGCATTTTTTTCCGCTTCTTTCCATATCCTTTCCGCTTCAGAAATCACAGTCTCATCTTTAGTAAATTCATTCACTCTATCATTAAATTCCTTGTCCGGATTGCCAAGTTTAAGTGCCAGTAAAGCAAATATAAGTGTTTCTTTACTACCAGTATGTTTATGAGATTTATAAAAACATTCAGCCGCCTCTTTAAAAGACGATACATGAATAAGGCATATTCCCATCGCCCTTAACACTATACCATAATCTTTTTCAGCAAGGTTTTCTTCTTTCAAAGTTCCTCTAAAATACTTCAATGCTACTAAAAACTTTCTTTCCTCCAGTTTTTTATACCCTATATAAGCCCTTCTTTCCCATGCCGGCATTTGGGCTAAATATTTAACCAGCTCTATGATTTCAAGAATTTCTTCCTTGCTGTATAAATCACAACTGCAAAAAAGTGTCGTAATTACATCATTAAGTAAATAATTCCCAACTATGAGACTTTTTAGTTTCTTTGCTACCATTGGTAAGTTTAGTTCCTCTTTTATAAAATTAATCAGCATAGGACTGAAAAACCCTAAATCTATACTATATATATTAGTCCTCACATAATGGCATATCTCCTCAATGGAATACAGTTTTTTCCCTGTTTCTTCCACTATATACGGATTGTCCGCCAATTTACCGCAACACACAATTATTTTTCCCATATTAACTCCCAAACTCTGTTTGTAGTAGGAACAAAGCTTCCAAAACCCAAATCAGCCGCCTTTATAATACAAGCATCCTTATCCTTAAATTTTACGGACAGTCTTATTCTCGTAATCCCCGATTCCGCTCCGTTTACTCCGGAAAATGAAATAAACCTCTGCTCTTCCTTATCCGCTACAATATCTTTAATCTGTATACTTAATTCATTTTCTCCTCTTATTATAATATCCAGTTCCGCATCTGCCTCATACCATTTAACCGCCGGTTTTACAAGAAGTATTTCCCTATTTTTGCCGTCCTTAATAGCATTTATTGAAATACCCACAGTTGTCTTATCCTCTCCAAACATAATTATATCAGAAGGCTTGGCAAGAGTTTTGTCTTTTGCCGCAAGACAAGCACCTTTTGCATAAAGATTCTGTCCTCTAAATACCCTTCTTCCCGGGGAAAGCTTTCTAAGCGTATCATCTGCCCAGTCATCTATAAAACCTCGTCCTACTGCATATATCGTAGAAATCACACTCCCCTCCAAAGCCATAAGCGACAATGTATGGAACATATTTCCACTTTCATTTTTATTTAACTTTACCATTGATTTATTAAGCTTTTCAGCCTTTTCTTTTCTGCTTATGCGTGCTGTCATCGGCTCTGCCTCTTTATCAATACTTAATGTTCTAAAATGAAGCCCGTCTTCTTCAAGTTCAAATAAAGCAGTATCATTTGTCCATAATTCAGGTTTTTGACTGATTGTATAATATAAAAAGGCTTCATCATGATTTAAGAGAATATAATTTTCTTTTGTAAATCCCAGCTTTTTAAGTGCTAAAGACATTATATCAAAAATTTTTTTTGTAACAGTAGGAAATGTAATGCCAATATACATTATTTCTTTAAAAGAATAATAAACATCCAATATTTTCAATGTTTCTTTAATAAATATCCTCATCAATTTACTTGCTTCATATAATTTTTCTTCAATCTTAACTGACTCTCCATTTGTTACCGTTTTAACAAAATTCTTTACTTCAACTATATTTTCAGGAGCTTCATTGTCTAAGTCATCTCCAATTATCCAGTCATTTTTTCTTTTTCTGTAAGCCAGTCTTGCAGGTATGAGATACTGCTCCTCTCTCTCCTCTCTGCTCACTGATTCAGGCGAAAGAAGTCCGTTATCATAATAAGTCAACTGGACAAAATCTTCACATAAGTCCATTCCAACTAAAATTCCTGTTCCTTCCTTCATTACTAAAACTCCTTACTTGTGGTTCCCTGCGAAAAAATACTCTCTATTATTTCACTTTGAATTACATAATTTCTCATATACTCTTTAAGAGTTTTCTCATCTGATAAATCTCTACACACATACATCATATTTATCTGTGAAAACAAACTAAGCCCTAAATTCTCCTCAAACAATACATCCTGCATAGTCACAAGTTCATTGCTGCAAATAATTTCCGCTTCATTATCTCCTTTTTCTTTAAGGGAAATATAATACTGGATAACTTCATCTGCAAAAACTAAAAATTCTTTCACAAAAATTCCCTGATATACATTTTTCATCCATTCTACTTTATAATTCCTGCCTCCTGTATCCGTGGATGATGAAATCCTGTAATTTATCGCAACTTCATCCTCATTATCGGCATAACATACGACAAAGTTCAAATTTTCAATTTCTGCCGGCAATCTGCATTTATTCTTAAATTCTTTAAAAAACGGGAGCACTATTCCATCTTCAACAAGTTTTTCCACCCATACTGTCACATACTCTTTTTCTTCATTTGTCAGGTATTTCTTTTCTCCAAGAATTTTCAAATAAGATATTACAAATAAAATATTTTTAGTCTTGTATGCTTCTTCATAAATTCGCTTTTCAAAATATTTTCCTACCCTCATATCCTTTACAAGCCATTTATATGATACATAAGATAAAAATGCCTTATTTAATATTCCTTCCTCAAACTGTTCATAGTATTCAAAAATCTTATCATATTCTATAGTCATTTCTTCTGAAAACAGCATTTGCTGTATAAGTCTTGACGCAAAATCGGCAGTAAGCAGGTTTCTGTTTCTTAACTCCTTATAAATTGAGTCAAACTCAGCTATGCCACCTTCATAATTATCCCTGATAAATACCATTATTTCATCATCTGCTTTATTCTCCGACATAAGCTTATATGCTGATGATATTATAAGATTATGGTTTTCAGCTTTTCTTTTTTCATTTTCATCATATATATATGATGAAATTATTCTTGCCAGTTTTCCTGAATTGATTTTGTCATAACTTAATATCTTCAGTGCAAATAAAGACAAAGGATAAACATTTCTTATTATTGCTATATTTGCCGCCTGCTCTGCCGCTTCTTGACCTGCTGCTGCAAAATCATAGTCCTTCAATACTGTTTCCAGCTTTTCTCCCTCATTCGCTTCAAAATAACTTTCTAACAGCTTTCCTCTTATAAAATATTTATATTTATCGGTAACAGTTTGAGCTTTAAGTAATTCTTCACAAATAGTAGTCAAATGTCTACTTTCCTTATGGTATCTGTCATTTTCAGAAACCACAGTCAACAATTCTATAAGACTTCGGTCACCTGCTTCATAGCAGCCGTCCAAATAATCATAATAATGTATCAGTCTTTCATTCGTACAAACCCCGTCAGCCGGATATAAATTTCCTTCTCTATCCGACACCAAAGCCGCTGAATATTCCCCCGATACATCTGCAAATGCAACTCCATCATTAAACTTAAATGACATACCTTCCGTAAGACCTCTTGTATGTATAGTTACAAACTGTATATTTTTATTCTTACAAACAAATT